>CAZDKF010000148.1:0-2926 GCA_964505955.1 uncultured Rhodoluna sp.
TTGTGGTTGCCATTGCGCTGATTGACTTTCGTCAATTTTTTGGTGGCTCCACGATTCTTGTAATTCTGATTGCACACGTTTTTCTAAACGTTTCGCTCGTGGTGCGAGTTGTTGGCACGGCTTGGGCGAATCTCGATAGTGAGACCGATGAAGCCGCTGAAATCGATGGTGCAACCGGCATAAAGAGATTTATCTTTGTCACGTTGGCTCAGCTTCGACCGGCTATCTTTTCTGCCTCAGCTTTAGTGTTTCTTTTTTGTGCAACCAGCTTTGCCGCAATTCTTACGCTTGGTGGCGGGCAGATTCAGTCAATCGAAACCGCAATCTACTTTGCACTCACGCAAAGACTTGATTTGCAAACAGCATCAGTATTGGCACTATTGCAAACTGCGATCACCGTCGCAGCTTTCGCGATTTCTCGAAAGGTCGGCAACGCGAGCTTTGCCGTTGAGCTGACAGCGGATGCAAACGAAACTGAAGCTATTGGCAAACGCGACCTTCCGCTGGTGCTGGCTTCGCTGGCTTTCATTGTCGTGTTATTTGTAATTCCCCTTGGCTCGCTCTTCGTGAAGGCTTTCACGCGGGGTTCAGAATTCAGCCTGCAGGCATTCAGCGATCTCAGCGGCAAGGGCGCACGCGATCTGCTCGACGTGACAGTGTTCGAAGCCGCTGCCAACTCGCTTAGAAACGCAGCGGTCGCCGCCGCCATCGCGATGTTCATCGGGGTGCTCGTGGCCTGGCTATTGGCGCGAACCAAGAGCCGCTGGCCCGAGTTGTTTTTCATGCTTCCGCTTGGCGTCTCAAGCGTGGTGCTTGGCTTCGGTTACCTGCTCACCTTTGGCGGTGAGCCGCTGCCGCTTCGAGAGAGCTGGCTTGTTGTTCCACTGCTTCAAGCCCTAATCACCGCCCCGCTTGTGGTGAGAATCGCCCACTCTGCCCTGCTGTCGCTTGGCGAGAATACCCGAGATGCGGCCTCGAACGCAGGTGCCGGCTCGTGGCAGATTTGGCGCTTCATCGAGACACCGAGCATTCGACCGGCCCTCGCCACAGCTCTCGGGTTTGCGCTGCTGTCTTCGCTCGGCGAATTTGGCTCTTCGGCACTTCTTGCCTATGCAGATCAAACCACCCTGCCGGTTGTCTTGATGAGGCTCATCTCGCGACCGGGTGAGCAAAACTATGCCATGGCGATGGCGGCTAGTGTGCTCTTGATTTTGCTTGTTGTGCTTGTTGTTTCGGCTAGCGAACTAGTTCGAACTCGACGCCAGCGCTCTTCAGTCGTTTAGAAATTACATCGATTGATTCTTGGTTCTGATCAATCAGAATGAAGCGCCTGCCGAGTGCTGCGGCAACCGCACCCGTTGTGCCAGAGCCCGCAAAGAAATCTAGAACCAAATCTTTTTCACGCGAAGACGCCTGGATGACTCTGCGCAAGATTCCCTCTGGCTTTTGCGTTGGGTAGCCCGTCTTTTCTTTTCCGGTTGGCGAAACGATTGTGTGCCACCAAACATCGGTCGGCAGTTTTCCGCGCGCAACTTTTTCGGGAGTAACTAATCCGGGTGCCATATAGGGCTCGCGATCGACAGACTCGTTATCAAAGAAGTAGGTCTTCGGGTTCTTCACGTAAACCAGAATCGTGTCGTGCTTTGACGGCCAACGATTCTTTGCTTTACCCCCGTAGTCATAGGCCCAAATGATTTCGTTTAGAAAGCAATCACGACCGAAAAGCGAATCGAGCAAAACCTTCGCGTAGTGGGCCTCTCGATAGTCGAGGTGCAGGTAGAGAGTGCCGGTTTCGTGCAGCACCCGCCAGGCCTCTTCTAGGCGCGGCTCGAGAAAACTCCAGTAGTCGGCAAACTCGTCGTCATAGCTCAAGACCGTCTCACGGATGATCTCGTAGTGCTGCCCCTTGAAACCAACCCGACCGCCGGTTTCGATTCGCTTGGTTGAGGTGCTGCCGCGAGCCTGAGTGCGCCCGGTGTTGAAAGGCGGGTCGATGTAAACCAGCTGCACCGAACCGTCTGCAATAGAGTTCAAGTGAGAGAGATTGTCTCCGAAAATTAACTTGTTGGCTGGCACAAGAAAGAGATTAACAGCATGAACGTCAATGTAATTCACAATGCAGAGTTGAAGCGTCACGAGATCTGGCTAGACGACGAAAAGGTCGGGCATTCCGACTACAGCGTGCGTCCTGGCGAGCTTCACCTCGTGCACACCGAGGTTGACCCTGCTCACCGAGGTAAGAACCTTGCCGGCATCATGGTCGAAAGGCAGCTCGAAGACATCCGTGCAAACTTCGATGCCAAGGTGGTTCCGGTTTGCTCATACGTGGTGAAGTTCTTTGAAACTCACCCAGAAGTGCAAGACCTGCTGCTGAACCCGATTGACCAAGCGGCTGCCGCCTGCCAGATAAAACCTAAAGACGCCTAGCCCTGGCTTTATAGCGAGGTGTTAGACCCTTGTGTCTGTGAAGGTTCTTACTAGCGCAAAGTTGGTCACGGGTTGAGAATTGACCGTTCATTCATCACAGGCGTCGTTCAATCTTCTCCCAGACAACTCCCATGCTTTAGGAACAGGCTTAGCCCATGACCCAACCGCCCGACGAACCAACGCTTGAGCTCGCGCAGCCCAAGACAAGCGTTCGTTTGGGGGCAAAGAAGCTGCAAGAGATAAAGCGCGGGCAAGACCTGATCGAAGCTCTCGGCTGGGCAAGCCTGGTCACAACCGTGTCAATCTTCTTGCTCAATGGCGGGCTGCACGAAATCACCGACTTGGGCTCTGTGCTCTATGCGGTCACTCGTCTCGCAGCGCTGCTCGCAACCAACCTGCTGCTAATCGACATTCTTCTCGTGGCGCGAGTGTCGTGGCTCGACCGCTTCTATGGCCACGACAGGGTAACGCTAGCCCACAAAAAACTTGGCAAGCCGAT
>CAZDKF010000149.1:0-2891 GCA_964505955.1 uncultured Rhodoluna sp.
ACACCTTTATTGCCGACTTGGCTGTTGCAACCAACGCCGGCCAGATCAAGACCGGTGCACCTGCACGTAGCGAACGTGTTGCGAACTACAACCAGTTGCTTCGCATCGAAGAAGAACTCATGGATGCCGCCGTGTACGCAGGTCGCGACGCATTCCCACGTTTCAAGAACTAGGGGCACTCGAAACTCATGGCACGACGCCCGGTTGGCAAACCCGCTTCTCGCAAGCCCGCTGCAAAGCGACCTGCGAAGGCAACAAAGGGTGCTGGCCGCGCGGCTGCGTTGAGTGAAGAAACTCGCAACTGGATTGCTAGCAACTTCGACGTTCGCAATGCTGTGATTTTGATCATGATTGTTCTCGGTGTGCTCACCGTTGCGCCGAACGTGCAAACCTACTTCAGCTACCGTCAGCAAATCGCAGATATGCAAACCCAAGTCGACGAGGCAAAAAAGAATCTCGCCGAAATGGCCGTCGAGCGCAAGCGCTGGGATGACCCTGTTTATGTTCGCTCGCAAGCGCGTCAGCGTTTGTATTACGTTTTGCCTGGCGAAGTTTCATACCTTGTCATGGATGCCGGCAGCGTGAACGCGTCTGACAAGAGTGGCACCGTTGGCGCGATGCTCGCCGAACGACGCAACACCGCGGTGATCAGCTCATCGATTCGCACAACCTCAGAAAACTGGGTTGAAGACATCATGGGTTCTGTAATTCGTGCGGGCATCGAAGAGCCTGTTGCCGAAGAGCCAGCGCCAAAAGAAACCAAAGCTCCGACCAACTAATGCCGATTTCAGACGCCACCGAGCGCGACTGGAAAGTCGTTAGCGCCCAACTCGGTCGCCCAGCGCGAGACATCGTGGCCATCGGCGCGCGCTGTGTTTGCGGCAACCCAACCGTGGTTCAGACCAAGCCTCGGCTAGCCGATGGCACCCCGTTTCCGACCGTTTACTACCTGACGCATCCGGGGGCTACCGCCGCAGTGTCGACACTCGAGGCGACCGGGTTGATGGTCGAGTTGCAAGACCGCCTCGCGGTCGACGAGGCGCTAGCTGCCGCCTATCGGGCGGCCCACGAGGCCTACATCCGTGATCGCGACCACGTGGCCGCGGCCTGTGGGCTCGAGCCAGTCGACGAGATCTCGGGCATCTCAGCGGGGGGAATGCCCGTGCGAGTGAAATGCCTGCACGCGCTGGTCGGCCACTCGCTGGCGGCCGGCCCAGGGGTCAACCCGGTTGGCGATATCGCCCTTGAACTTTGCAGTTGGTCACCCGACCGCTGCCAGTGCGAGCCCTCTTGGGGCACAGAATGAAAAACCCGAAAGGCTAAACTAAAGCAATGTCTAAACCACAAATTCTGATTGTCGGCGGCGGTTATGCCGGTTTCTACACAGCCAAAAAACTTGAAAAAATCCTTAGCTCTGGCGAGGCAGACGTCACCCTAGTTGACCCACTGCCATACATGACCTACCAGCCTTTCTTGCCTGAGGTCGTTGCCGGATCAATCGAGCCGCGTCACTCTGTGGTTTCGCTTCGTCGTCACCTAACCAAGACCAACATCATCACCGGCAAGGTTGTAAAGGTTAACCACGCTAAGAAGCTCGCAACCATCGAGGTTGTTGGTGCGCCAGCATACGAGTGGAAGTATGACCACATCGTCATGACCGCCGGTGCCGTTTCGCGCACATTCCCGATTCCTGGTGTTGCCGATGTCGCTATCGGAATGAAGACCATCGAAGAAGCCATGAACGTGCGAAACCGCATTCACCGCAACTTCGACATCGCTGCAAACCTTCCAAAGGGCCCAGCTCGCGACCGCCTTCTCACCTTCGTAGTCGTCGGTGGCGGTTTCGCCGGCATCGAGACCATCGCCGAGATGCGCTCACTCGCAACCTACTTGCTGCGCTTCTATCCGGGCATCGCATTCGAGGATGTGCGCTTTCACCTCATCGAGGCAATGGGTCGCATCATGCCTGAGGTTTCGCTCGACACTTCGCTATGGGTTGTCGACAATCTCGAATCGCGCAACGCCAAGGTTCACCTAAACACCCAGCTGCTCAGCGCGGTTGGCGGCAAGGTCGACCTCTCAACTGGGGAATCGTTCGAGTCAGACCTCATCGTCTGGACTGCCGGCGTGAAGGCTAATCCGTTCGTTCCAAACTCAGACCTGCCACTGGATGAGCGTGGGCGCATCTATGCCAAGGCTTCGCTACAAGTTGCAGATGGCGACAAGGTCGTCAAAGGCGCTTGGACAGCCGGTGACGTTTCAGCTGTTCCTGACCTTTCGGGTGACGGCGTTGGTGGCTACTGCGTTCCTAACGCGCAGCACGCTGTGCGCCAAGCCAAGTTGTTGGCCAAGAACATTGCGGCGACCATCCGTGGTGGCGAAGTGAAGAACTACTTTCACAAGAACATGGGTGCCGTTGCAGGCCTCGGCGTTGGCGTCGGTGTCTTTCAGTGGCGCAAGGTTGCGATCAAGGGTTTCCCCGCTTGGTTGATGCACCGCGGTTATCACGGATTGGCCATGCCGATGTGGGAGCGCAAGATTCGCGTGTTTGCCGGATGGTTCTGGAACTGGGTGCTTCGCCGCGACATCGCGTCGATCACAGCTTCACACACTCCACGATTAGCCTTCGAGGCTTCGGCCTCTAGACCGGCTCTGGCAGCTCCTGCGGCAAAGAAGCCCGCGGCCAAGAAAGTTGCCGCTAAGAAGGCTCCGGCCAAAAAGGCTCCCGCCAAAAAGGCTCCAGCGAAAAAGGTTGCGGCAAAGCCTGTTGCCAAAAAAGCTGCACCCAAGAAGAAGTAAAGAAACTTCGATAAAAGGGTGCCCATGTGGCACCCTTTTTATCTAGCCCCTGTATCCCAATGGCAGAGGAAGACGACTTAAAATCGTTTCAG
>CAZDKF010000150.1:0-1296 GCA_964505955.1 uncultured Rhodoluna sp.
AGGTGGTTAGAGCACACGACTCATAATCGTGGGGTCGCGGGTTCGAGTCCCGCCCTCGCTACTACTCTTGACCTTATGGTCAATGCATCAGTCGAGGGAAAAACCTACCCAGAAACCGACCCCTATTTGGTGGGCCGAGAGAAAATCCGTGAATTTTCGCTGGCGGTGCAATCAACCAGCCCGATCAATCTCGATGTCTTTGCCGCCCAGACAGCCGGCTATACAGACGTAGTCGCCCCACCCACCTTTGCCGTTGTGATTCAGGAGCGCAGCCTAAGCTCGGTGCTTGCCGACAAAGAGGCCGACATCGACTTCAGTCGAGTGGTTCATGGCGATCAGCGCTTCATTCACGCCCGCCCGATTGTTGCCGGCGACGAGTTGACTAGCCAACTCACCGTAGCTTCGGTGAAGACCCTCGGCGCGCACGCCATGGTGACTTTTGAAACCAAGATTCACGACGCAAACAAGCAGCTGGTGTGCACAGCAATCTCAACTCTCGTGGTTAGAGGTGAAGAGTAATGGCTCACATCAACATCGCTTCTCTTGAGGTCGGTCAAGAGATCGGCAGCATCGAATATCGTTTGACTCGCGACTCTTTGGTTCGCTACGCCGGTGCCTCTGGAGACTTCAATCCGATTCACTATCGTGACGACATCGCAAAGGCGGTCGGTCTTGACGGCGTTCTCGCACATGGCATGCTCACGATGGGTGCTGCCGTTCAAGTTGCAATCAACTGGATAGGTGACCCCGGCCGAATTGTTGACTACGGTGTGCGTTTTACGAAACCGGTTTTTGTGGATGCTGCCAAAGGCGCTGTTCTAACCGTTAGCGGAAAAGTCGGCGAGATTGATGTCGAGAATTCGATTGTGCGAATCGACATCACCGCAAGTTGCGCAGACGTTGCGGTTCTCGGCAAAGCTCAGGCAAGGGTTCGCATCTAATGACTGCGCTTCGCGCACACTCTGTTGCGCTCAGTGAAGTGACAACCATCGGTGTCGGTGGAGTACCAGCCGAACTCGTGGTCGCAAAGACTTACGCAGAGTTAATCGAGAGCGTGCGCGAAGTATGGGCTAGCGGCGAAGACTGGTTTGTTCTCGGCGGTGGCAGCAACGTGGTGGTCTCCGATCAGATCGAAAACTTGCACGTGGTAAAAATCGAAACAACGGGAATCGACCGTTTGGGTCAGGGACACCTTCGGGTTCAAGCCGGCGAAAATTGGGATCACTTCGTTGAGCACTGCGTTGAGCACGGGCTCGGCGGTGTCGAATCGTTGAGCGGAATTCCTGGCAGCGTAGG
>CAZDKF010000150.1:1396-2810 GCA_964505955.1 uncultured Rhodoluna sp.
CAGACCGAGACACCCACAGCTGCGGAAGCTTTTTCACCAACCCAATCGTGAGCGCAAGTTTTGCTAGAACGCTGCCGCTCGATGCACCGGCTTGGCCCATGGATGATGACGCCGAGCGCGTGAAACTTTCAGCGGCATGGTTGATTGAGCAGAGCGGTGTGAAGAAGGGCTTGCAACTCGGCGATTCGAAAGCAGGAATCTCAACCAAGCACGCTTTGGCGATTACAAATCGCGGCGGTGCTTCTTCGAAAGAGATTGCAGAACTCGCACGTTTTGTTCAAGAGCGCGTCGCTGCCACTTTTGGAATCAATCTGATTCCAGAGCCTAGCTTTATTGGTTTCTAACCGAACAGAGTTTGAAGTCGCTGAATGCCTTCGAGCAACTGCTCATCGCCAAGCGCATAACTCATGCGAACATAACCAGATGGACCGAACGCTTCGCCTGGAACAAGCGCAACTTCTGCGGCATCAAGAATGTAGTCGCAAAGTTCAAGCGAGGTGTTGATTTTTTTGCCACCCCATTCGCGACCGAGAAGCGCTGAAACGTCGCTGTAAACGTAAAAAGCACCTTCTGGCATCGGGGCATTCCAACCGTCGATCTTTCGCAATTCTGAAACTGCGATTTTTCTGCGACGGTCGAATGCCTCGCGCATTGCAAGCACTTCATCCTGCGGCCCGGTTAGCGCAGCAATTGCAGCGCGCTGCGAAATGTTTGAGACGTTCGAAGTGAGGTGCGACTGCAGATTACCTGCGGCCTTCATCGCGTCGAGCGGGCCGGTCATCCAGCCAAGTCGCCATCCGGTCATTGCATATGTCTTAGCAACGCCGTTGACCATGATGGTGCGGTCAGTTAGCTCTGGCACGGCCTCGGTAATCGAGACTGCCTTTTGCCCGTCGTAGACCAGGTTCTGGTAAATCTCATCGGTGACCACCCACATGCCGTTTTCAAAGGCCCAGCGACCGATGGCCTCGGTCTCTTCGTGGCTGTAAACCGCACCGGTTGGGTTCGAAGGGCTAACGAACAGCAAAACCTTAGATCTCGGAGTGCGAGCGGCCTCGAGCTGCTCGACCGTGACGCGGTAGCCCTGGTCTGCGCCTGCAAACACCTCAACAGGCACACCACCGGCAAGGCGAATGGCTTCTGGATAGGTAGTCCAGAACGGGGTAGGCATCAAAACCTCGTCACCCGGGTCTAGCAGGGTGGCAAATGCCTGGTAAACAGCCTGTTTTCCGCCGTTTGTGACGACTACCTGCGCGGCAGTGATCTGGGTGCCCGAATCGGTCAAAGTCTTCTGGGCAATGGCCTCGCGAAGGTCTGGCAAGCCAATTGCTGGGGTGTAGCGGTGGTTCTTGGGGTCTAGAACGGCCCGAGAGGCCGCTTCAACGATGTGCTGGGGTGTGGCAAAGTCTGGCTC
>CAZDKF010000151.1:0-2339 GCA_964505955.1 uncultured Rhodoluna sp.
CGCTGTGAAAGCTCTGCACCTCTGAAGAAGTTTCCGCCACCGACTACAATCGCTACTTCGGCGTGCTTCGCGCCTTCGGCGATTTCGCGGGCCATTTCGGCCACGATGTCTGGGTTGACCCCGAGGGTTCCCCCGCCAAAAGCCTCACCAGAAAGCTTGAGCAATACGCGACGCTTCTTACCTGGCAATTGGTCCTCCTTGGCTTTGTTTCCCCCTCTATCCTAGGCGGGCAAAAGAAAAAGGCCCGGCCAAATGGCCGAGCCTTGATCTGTGGTTTGGGGTTTAGGCACCCACACGCATGCGTGCGAAAGCCGAAACGGTGATGCCGGCGTTTTCGAGAACCTTGGCAACCGACAACTTGTTGTCTTTTGCGAAGTCTTGCTCGACTAGAACGTTCTCTTTGAAGAAGCCGTTTACGCGGCCTTCTACGATCTTGGTCAATGCAGCCTCTGGCTTGCCCTCGTTGCGAGCGGTCTCTTCGGCGATGCGACGCTCGGTTGCAACAACCTCTGCGCTGATCTCATCGCGGCTAAGAGCGGTTGGAGAGAAAGCTGCGATGTGCACTGCAACGTCGTGAGCGGTCTCAGCATCGCTGCCCGAGTAAGCAACCAAAACGCCAACCTGCGGAGGCAGGTCTTTGCTGGTGCGGTGTAGGTAAGCGTCAACTGCGTCACCTTCGGCAACTGCAACGCGGCGAAGTTCGCCCTTCTCGCCCATGACTGCGGCTTCGTCGTTGATCGCGTCAGCAACCGACTTGCCATCCATGTTTGCGGTTAGGGCAGCCTCGAGAGACTTAGCGCCACCAGCAACAATTGCATCGGCGACCTTGTCGGCTAGCGCAATAAACACCGGGGTCTTTGCAACGAAGTCGGTCTCGCAAGCGAGTTCGACCAACCAACCGGTTCCGCCGACAACACGAGCAACGATTAGACCGTTGCTTGTGGTGCGACCTTCGCGCTTGGTAACGCCCTTGAGTCCCTTGAGACGAAGAACTTCCATGGCCTTGTCAACGTTGCCATCGGCTTCGTCGAGTGCGCCCTTGCAGTCCATCATTCCGGCGCCGCTCTTCTCGCGAAGCGCCTTTACATCTGCGGCTGTGTAGTTTGCCATTTATTTAACCTCTTCTGAAGCAACAACCTCTGCTGCTTCGGCCGGTGCCTCAACTGCAACTTCTGCCG
This sequence comes from uncultured Rhodoluna sp., assembly GCA_964505955.1. Classification (GTDB taxonomy): domain Bacteria; phylum Actinomycetota; class Actinomycetes; order Actinomycetales; family Microbacteriaceae; genus Rhodoluna. The sequence goes on from CAZDKF010000151.1 coordinate 1,179, forward strand.
CTGGTGCGCTCTGCTCTAGCAGTTCGCGTTCCCACTCGGCTAGAGGCTCTGCAGCTTCTTCTGGCTTTGCGTGACGTGCGATGAGACCCTCGGCAACTGCATCAGCAATCACTCGGGTTAGAACCTGAACCGAACGAATTGCATCGTCGTTTCCTGGAATACCAATGGTGACCTCGTCTGGGTCACAGTTGGTGTCGAGAATTCCGATTACAGGAATTCCGAGCTTCTTCGCCTCGGTGATTGCGAGGTGCTCTTTGTTGGTGTCGACAACCCAAATGACCGAAGGGGTCTTTGTGATGTTGCGAATACCACCGAGTGACTTGTCAAGCTTGTCGCGCTCACGGCGAAGAATAAGTAGTTCCTTCTTGGTTAGACCGGTCTTGGTCGCTCCGCTGAAGTCCATAACTTCGAGTTCCTTCAAACGTGCAAGACGCTTCTGAATGGTTCCGAAGTTGGTAAGAAGTCCACCCAACCAACGCTGGTTGATGTAAGGCTGGCCAACGCGAAGCGCCTGCTCGGCAATCGCTTCTTGAGCCTGCTTCTTGGTTCCAACGAACAAAACAGATCCGCCGTGTGCAACAGTGTCGCGAACAAACTCGTATGCCTTGTCGATGTAGGTGAGTGACTTCTGCAAGTCAATGATGTAGATGCCTGAACGGTCAGTCAGAATAAAGCGACGCATCTTTGGGTTCCAGCGACGAGTCTGGTGTCCGAAGTGAACACCGGCATCGAGAAGCTGGCGAATTGTTACAACTGCCATTGCAGTTCTCCTTTTGGCGTGCGAGCACGCCCTCAGTTATTTGCGATCAAACGGTTGTTTGTCACACCTGGTGTCGCATCGAATTCGCACTAAAAATCAGTGACTGGAGAACTCGTATGTTGGTCGACACGCGAAGTCGGCACAGCAAAACCAAGGTCTCAAAAAAGAGGTTTGATTTAGCGAATACCGCTAGAGATAAGCATAACAGCGCCCTTTGGGCTCTGGCTAGAAAAGTTATCCACAGATTTGCCACGGATGAGCCCGCGAGCGCAACTTTGGCTCAACCCCAAGGAATAAAGCCTGTGCGTCGCCTGGCCACAACTTTGGCCCGTCGGGGATACAGATGCCTTAGGCCCTCGGGTGGGCCTTCTGATAGCCGTCTCGCAAACGCTCAACGGACA
>CAZDKF010000151.1:2349-2791 GCA_964505955.1 uncultured Rhodoluna sp.
ATCGTGCTAACCAGGGCCATGGCCGTGGCCATGCTAAGCCTTGCCCTTTGGCAGCATCAATCCAGTTCGGGTGCTGCTCTCAGCATCAAAGCAGCTGAAAGTAGAGCGCCCCAGGAATCCTGGCAGGTTCCGCTGGCTTACCCGCTTCACCTCATCAACCCCTACCGACAGCCGAATAGTGACTATTCCGCTGGTCATCGGGGCATCGACTATCGGGTTTACGAGGGGCAGAGCGTTTTGGCACCCACCGATGCCACCGTCTGGTTTGTTGGCAAGGTTGTCGACCGTGGTGTTCTCTCACTTCGCACTGCCGGGGGCGATCTTGTTGCCTTTGAGCCAGTCTGCAGCGAGTTACGACCCGGAGATAGCGTGAGAATGGGGCAACCGATCGCCTCGGTCTGCGATGCAGACAGCAGTTATCGCCAGCACTGCGACGATCAAC
>CAZDKF010000152.1:0-1173 GCA_964505955.1 uncultured Rhodoluna sp.
CGGTAGTGGATGTCGATGCCCTGCCACTTAAAGAAAGTGCCGTCTGGGCCAGCAGCCTCTGTGTGAGTGACCGCTCCCGAGGTGCTAACCGGCACCATCAGCGGGCCCAGCAGAATGGCCAAAACAATGCCTAGCCAAATCATTTTGCGGCGTTCGGGGTTCTTCGGTCGACGGGCCATGCAATTACTCTGCCACCGAAACGGCGTTATTGGGTAGCCTAGAGCGCATGTCTAAAGTTCTTGCATCCCTTCCGGTCGGCGAAAAGGTCGGCATCGCGTTCTCCGGTGGCCTCGACACATCGGTGGCGGTCGCATGGATGCGCGAGAAGGGTGCGATTCCGTTCGCCTACACCGCGAACCTCGGGCAATACGACGAAGACGACATCGACTCGATTCCAGCCAGAGCTGCCGAATATGGCGCTGAAGCAGGCCGGCTAGTTGACTGCCGCCAATCGCTGGTCGAAGAAGCACTGGCCGCAATTGCCTGTGGCGCTTTTCACATTCGCACCGGCGGCAAGACCTACTTCAACACCACCCCCCTCGGCCGCGTTGTCACCGGCACCCTCTTGGTTCGCGCGATGCAGCAAGACGGCGTCGAGATCTGGGGCGATGGCAGCACATACAAGGGCAACGACATCGAACGCTTCTACCGCTATGGATTGCTCGCTAACCCGAACCTGAGAATCTACAAGCCGTGGCTCGACGCACAATTCGTCGAAGAGCTCGGTGGCCGACACGAAATGTCTGAGTGGCTGCTCGCACGCAAGTTGCCATACCGCGCCTCGGTCGAGAAGGCCTACAGCACCGACGCCAACATGCTCGGTGCTACCCACGAGGCCAAGATTCTCGAGAACCTTGACACCTCTTATGAGACAGTCGAGCCAATCATGGGCGTCAAATTCTGGGATGAGTCACTGCGCATCGAAAGCGAAGACGTCACCATCAAGTTTGTGCAGGGTCGCCCGGTTGTAATCAATGGCGAAGACTTCAAAGACGCAGTCGCGCTTTTCTACAAGGCAAACGAAATCGGTGGTCGTCACGGCATCGGCATGAGCGACCAGATTGAAATCCGTATCATCGAGGCCAAGAGCCGCGGAATCTACGAAGCACCGGGAATGGCACTCTTGCACATCGCCTACGAGCGACTAATTTCTGCAATTCACAACGAAGACAC
>CAZDKF010000152.1:1183-2767 GCA_964505955.1 uncultured Rhodoluna sp.
TGAGGGTCGTCGCATGGGCAGGTTGCTATACGAAGGTCGTTGGCTCGACCCGCAGACGCTCATGCTTCGCGAGTCACTGACCAAGTGGGTTGCCTCGGCCGTCAACGGTTCGGTGACCATTCGCTTGCGTCGCGGCGACGACTACACAATCGTCGACACTCGTGGCGAGGGCTTCAGCTATCACCCAGAGAAGCTCTCGATGGAGCGCACCGAGGATGCAGCGTTTGGCCCAGCCGATCGCATCGGGCAACTCACCATGCGAAACCTAGACATCATGGATACCCGCGCCAAGCTCGACCTCTACCGCAAACAGGGTCAGATTGAGGGCGGTCAGTTCGAACTGACCTAACGGTTGCGTTCGTCGAGGATCTTGTTTTCTTGGAATCTTTTGTTGATTTCTAGAATCATGTTTGACTGACCGAAATCGTCGTGACGTTGAACCATTCCTCGACCGTCGGCTTTTTGAATTCCGGCGTTGTTAGTTGCGCTTGGAAGATCTTCGGTTCCGACAGGCAGGCTTCTGCCCGATGCCTCAATGTTTGCAAGTCGCAGAAGCTCGAGCTCGCGGTCGCTGACAACCACAGTCTTCTTTCGAAAAAGCCAGGCAAACAGTTTCATGAGGCGATTTTAGAGGCATAGTCTTTAGCCATGACTACATTTCGCGAAAAGATCGGCAACATCGGCTTTGGCTCGATGTATGCCCAGTTCAACGGCATCGCTCTCGGCTCAGACGAGGCCTACCAGAAGGTATTGAACGCTCTTCACACCGCCATGGATGAGGGCGTCACGTTCTTCGACACCGCAGACATCTACGCCTCTGCATGGAACACCTTCGGTCAGAACGAGCTCATGGTTGCCGACGCCCTGCGCAGCTGGTCGGGCACGGCAGAGCAAAAGGCAAAAATCGTTATTGGCACCAAAGCCGGCATTACCCGCAAGCCCGGTGAAGTTTGGGGCCGAAACGCGACCGTCGATTACCTGCTACGTGCGGCAGAAGCTTCTGCCGGGCGACTTGGTGTTTCTAAACTCGATCTCTGGCAGCACCACCGCACCGACCCGAAACTTGGTTTTGAGGAGCAGGTGCAGAACCTCGATGCAGTTCGCCAACGTGGAATCGTTGAACGCATCGGTGTGAGTAACTACAGTGCCAAGCAACTCATCCGTGCGATGGAAATTCTTGGCACACCTGCCGAGGGCGGCATCGTAAGCGTGCAGAACCAGCTGAACCCGGTATATCGCCAAGAACTTGATGTGCTCGAAGTGTGCGAGCAGTACGGCGTCGTCTATCTGCCATGGTCGCCCTCGAAGGGAGTCAAAGAACTCGACTCTGTGTTTGGCGCGGCAGCAACTGCTCACGGCAAGTCGACGCACGCCATAGCTCTCGCTTGGTTGCGCTCGCTATCACCAATGATGGTTCCGATTCCTGGAGTCACTCGCGTCGAAACTGTTCTTGACAACCTGTCGGGATTAAAGATCACCCTCAGCGAGCAAGAGCTAGCCGAGATCAACGAAAAATTGCCAGCAAGCCTGCCCATGGATGCCGAGCTGTTGGCCGATCAACCGAAGCACTAAGAAAGAGCAATC
>CAZDKF010000153.1:0-2739 GCA_964505955.1 uncultured Rhodoluna sp.
GAGCACCTGGTTGTGGTCCAGGGGGCCGCGGGTTCAAGTCCCGTTACTCACCCGAGAAAATAAGAGAAAACCCGCGAAGTTATCGCGGGTTTTCTGTTTTCGAGACCGCCAAGAAACTCGATGATGCGAAGAACTATTCGGGAGCGGCCACGCGATTTTGTTTTTCCGAGTTACCTCGCCTCGCTCGCAGATTCATCACAAAACGATGACCAACCCAGCCCGCGAACCCCCAAGTTATCGCCAGCAGCAACACAAACCCCAGCACCATGACCGCGATCAGATCGTCTAGTGGGTTGCCGCCCTCCCAGTCGGTTATGAAGATTGGGTTTCGCAAGGTTAGGTAGAGCGCGAGCGAACCTAGAGCGGTCAGCGCAAAAGTCAGGTTGACCCAGTTGTCTTTAGCTTTGCGACCCGATGTCCAAGAGTTTCGTGAAACCGCATAGCCGATTATCGGTAGACCGAAGAAGGTAATGATTGGCCCGAAAAGCACGATCACAATCGGAAGGGTTACAGAAAGCGCAAGAATCTTTTTGGGCGTTGATAAAGCTTGAAAGCTTAGGCTCAACTTTTTCACGTTACTTGTTAGCCATCTCGATCAGCAGTTCGCGCACGCGAGCCGCGTCTGCCGAACCTGCCATTGCCTTCATGACCGCTCCGATTACCTGACCGGCTGCCTGCATGCGACCCTCACGGATAGCGTCGAGCACATCCGGCTGGGTTGCAAGAGCAGCCTCAATTGCCGCGATTAGCGCGCCGTCGTCAGAAACAACTTCGAGGCCGCGAGCCGAAACAATTTCAGCAGGTGAGCCTTCGCCGGCCAAAACGTATCCGAGAACTTCACGAGCCAAGCGGTCGTTAATCTTGCCGTCTTCGATTAGCTTTGCAAGTTCGGCAACCTGAGCCGGGGTGATGTTCGGAATCGCACCTTCTTCGCTTTCGTTTGCGATGCGAGCGAGCTCACCCATCCACCACTTGCGAGCGGCCTGCGGCTTTGCTCCCGCAGCTACGGTCTCTTCGAGCTGGTCGAGAAGGTCGGCATTCACAACGTCGCGGAACTCTAGTTCGCTAAAACCCCACTCGCCTGCCAAACGCTTGCGGCGGTCTGCTGGCTTCTCAGGAAGGGTCGCGCGAAGCGCTTCGATTAGTTCGCGCGATGGCTGAACCGGAACCAGGTCTGGCTCTGGAAAGTAACGGTAGTCATCGGCATCGCTCTTTGGGCGACCGGCGCTGGTTGAACCCTTGTCTTCGTGCCAGTGGCGGGTCTCCTGAATGATGGTTCCGCCGTTTGCAAGGATGTGTGCCTGGCGCTGAATCTCATAGCGAACCGCGCGTTCGATTGAACGAAGCGAGTTGACGTTCTTGGTTTCAGTGCGGGTTCCGAGCTTTTCGGCACCCTTCTTGCGAAGCGAAACGTTTGCGTCACAGCGCACGTTTCCGCGCTCCATGCGGGCATCGCTAACGCCAAGACCCTTGACGATCTCGCGAACCGAACGAACATAGGCGGCAGCCAACTCTGGAGCCTCGCTGCCTGCGCCATAAATCGGCTTGGTAACGATCTCGACCAGCGGAACACCGGCGCGGTTGTAGTCGACGAGCGAGTACTCGGCACCCTGAATGCGGCCGGTTGAGCCACCGATGTGGGTTAGCTTGCCCGCGTCCTCTTCCATGTGCGCGCGCTCGATTAGAACCTTGTGCACTGCGCCAGACGGAACCTCTACTTCGAGCGCACCTTCGAAAGCAATCGGCTCGTCATACTGCGAGGTCTGAAAGTTCTTGGCAAGGTCTGGGTAGAAGTAGTTCTTGCGAGCGAAGCGACCGGTCGGCGCGATTTCGCATCCGAGGGCTAGACCGATCTTGATGCTCGACTCAACGGCAGTCTTGTTTACCGCTGGAAGTGCGCCTGGCAAACCGATGCAGATTGGGCAAACGTTGGTGTTTGGCTCGTTGCCGAACTCGTTCTTGCATCCGCAAAACATTTTGGTGTTGGTGTTGAGCTCAACGTGAACTTCGAGACCGATAACGACTTCGAACTGCTCGAGCGCTTGCTCGTAATTCATCAATTCTGCTTTCGCCATGATTAGTTCACCTCTAACTCGGGAGCGAAATCAATCATTCGCTTGCCCCAGATTTCTTCGTGCGCCTTTTCGAGCCATGCGCCAGCTTGGTACAGGCGCGCATCTTCGCGAGCAGGAGCGAGCAACTGAATTCCAACCGGCAGACCGTCTTCTTCTGCCAAGCCATTCGGCACTGATATTCCTGGGATGCCGGCGAGGTTCGCCGGGATCGTCGCGATGTCGTTTAGATACATCGCCAGCGGGTCATCAATCTTGTCGCCGAACTTAAACGCGGTAGTTGGCGCGGTTGGCGAGACCAGAATGTCTGCCTTGGCAAAAGCCGCGTCGAAGTCGCGCTGAATCAGGGTGCGAACCTTGAGCGCAGCGCCATAGAACTTGTCATACGAACCGCTCGAGAGCGCGTAGGTTCCGAGAATGATTCGACGCTTCACCTCAGGGCCGAAACCAGCCTCGCGGGTGGCGGCCATAACGCGCTCGATGGTGGCGTTCTCGCCCGGCTCAACGCGCATGCCGAAGCGAACGCTGTCGAACTTGGCGAGGTTTGAAGACGCCTCGGCAGGCAAGATCAGGTAGTAGGCGGCAATCGCATACTCGAAGCTCGGGCAGTCGACCTCAACGATTTCAGCGCCAGCGGCGGCGAGAAGGTTCAGGCTCTCTCTGAAGC
>CAZDKF010000154.1:0-2729 GCA_964505955.1 uncultured Rhodoluna sp.
GGGCAACCAGTTGCTCTGAAGATTTTTGGCAATTGTCTTTTCGGTCAGCGAACCGGGTTGCAACTTCTTCTCGGCAACCTGCCTGGCGATTTGATTAACCGCGTCGACAATCTCGATTCGCGAACCGTAGTTGACGCACATGGTCAGCGTTAGGGTCTTGTTCTTCGCGGTCAGTCTCTCGGCGGCTTCAAGGTCTTCGATAACAGAGGCCCAAAGCTTGGGCCTGCGGCCGGCCCACTTGACCCGAACTCCCCATTCGTTTAGTTGATCTCTTCTTCGGCGCAGAACATCGCGATTGAAGCCCATGAGAAATCTGACTTCATCTGGCGAGCGTTTCCAGTTTTCGGTTGAGAAGGCATAAACGGTTAGGTTCTTGACTCCGGCTTCGATCGCTCCCGCAACAACATCGAGCAGCGCGGCTTCGCCAGCCTTGTGCCCTTCGACTCGAGACAAACCTCGCTTATTTGCCCAGCGACCGTTGCCATCCATGACAATCGCAACGTGATTTGGCACCGCCTTGAATTTCGGAACGCGAACACCTTTTCTCTTTACCGGCTGAAATTCATAGCTCATGTGTTTCGCTCCACGTGTTGAAGTGACTTGAGGCCGCGCTCAATGTGCCACTGGCAGTATGCAGAAACGATACCGCTCGCCGCCTGTGTGCTCTTTTCACTTGCTGCGCTGACGACATCCCAGTCGCCGGTCAAGAGAGCTGCGAGCAAGATTGATGTCTCGAAATCGATGAGAGCTGCACCCGGTGGCCGGCAGTCATCACAAACGACACCGCCAACCTGCAACACGAAGGCTCGGTGCGGGCCAGGTGATTCGCAACGAACGCAGTTATCAAAGTTAGGTGCCCAACCGGCTACCGAAAGTGCTCGTAGCAGGTAACTGTCAAGCACGTGCGCGGGCTGGTGCTCGCGGTTCGCAAGCGAGCGAAGCGCACCCACCAACAACAGGTATTGCTGCGGGGTCGACATCTCGCCGGTTAGGCGCTCTGCGGTCTCGACCATCGCTGTTGCCGCTGTGTAGGCGGCGTAGTCTTCGATGATCTCTTTGCCGTATGCACCGATCGACTCGGCCTGGGTAACCGTATCGAGGTTCTTGCCCTCGTAAAACTGAATGTCGGCCACCATAAAGGGCTCGAGCCGCGACCCAAACTTCGAGGCGGTTCTGCGAACCCCCTTGGCCACAGCGCGAACCTGCCCGTGATAGCGGGTCAAGACGGTGATGATGCGGTCGGCCTCGCCCAGCTTGTGGGTGCGAAGAATCACAGCTTCATCTCGATAGGTAGGCACCTGACCATTCTCGCCGACCAATTGGCAAAGTCGGGTCAGGTGCCCAGTTAGCATTGTCAGCGTGAGCAAGCTCTACTTCAGACACGGCGCGATGAACAGCGGCAAGTCGACCGCCCTTCTGCAGGCGGCCCACAACTACGAAGAGCGAGACCAGCAGGTTCTTCTCGCTAAGCCAGCGGTTGACACTAAGGGCAACAGCACAATCGTGTCGCGACTGGGTGTTTCGCGAGAGATTGATTTTCTGGTCACGCCTAAGCAGAACCTAAGAACCCTTTTCGCAGAACACCGCGCCAACTCTCTCGCAGACAAAGGCAAAGACATCGCCTGCCTGCTCATTGACGAGTCACAGTTTCTTACCGCTGATCAGGTAGACCAAGCGCTGCAGATTGCCGTGCTAGACGGCGTTCCGGTTTTGGCATATGGCATTCGCACAGACTTCTTAACCCACGGATTTCCTGGCAGCATTCGCCTTCTCGAAATAGCGCACAGTCTCGAAGAATTGAAAACCATTTGCCGATGCGGACGCAAGGCGATGTTCAACGGGCGAAAAGTAGACGGTCAATTCATTTTTGACGGCGAGCAGGTCGCGATCGACGGAGTTGACGTTACCTATGAATCGCTCTGCCCGGTTTGCTACTTTGACGAACTCGGCATCAAGTAACCGTTATCGAATTGCGCGGTTTACGCCCGAGATAATCGCCTTGAGCGAAGCAGTTGCAATGTCACCGTCGATGCCAACACCCCAGAGAGTTTTTGCGTCGATGGTTAGTTCGACATAGGCGGCAGCCTGCGCATCAGAACTCGCACTTAAGGTGTGCTCCACGTAATCGAGCAACCCAACAGTTACGCCACGCTTTTCGAGCACGTTAATAAATGCAGAAAATGGGCCGTTTCCGGTTCCGTTCAACTCAATTTCGCTATCACCATCGCGCAAGACAACATCGATGTTAACGACGCCATCCATATCACTTTGAGTTCTGAGCTTCTTCAACTCGAAGCGACCCCACTTGCGCGATGTGTCGACCGACGGCAGATACTCGTCGTTGAAGATGTCCCAGAGCTTCTCGCTCGACACCTCGCCACCGCTTGCATCCGTTTCGTTTTGCACCACTCGAGAGAACTCGATCTGCAGCTTGCGTGGCAGGTCGAGGTTGTGGTCTGACTTGAGCAGGTATGCAACACCGCCCTTGCCAGACTGTGAGTTAACACGGATAACGGCCTCGTATGAGCGGCCGACATCCTTGGGATCAATTGGCAGATATGGAACCGCCCAGACCAGCTCGTCGACGTGAACACCTTTTGCGTCGGCCTCTTTCGGCATGAGCTCGGAGCCCCTCTTGATGGCGCCTTGGTGCGAGCCACTGCAGGCCGTGTAACCCAAATCGCCACCGTATGGGCTGCGCTCGTGCACCGGCAGCTGGTTGCAGTATT
>CAZDKF010000155.1:0-2700 GCA_964505955.1 uncultured Rhodoluna sp.
ACCATGGCGCGCGAGTGGCGGAACAAGCCTGTGCGCATACGTGCGACTGAACCCGATGAGGGTCAGACCAAGGCAGACATCAAGCAGTTCATCTACCGTGCGCACGCTCTAGACAAGGATGAAGTTGTCGGTCGAATTCTGCAGGCCGAGGGCCGCGGCAAGACCGTTGTTTTTTGCAAGACCAAGCGTCAGGCGTCGAAGGTTTCAGACGAGCTAGTCGATCGTGGATTCAACGCGACCGCTTTGCATGGCGACATGTCGCAAGAAGCTCGTGAGAAGTCGATGGCCGCGTTTCGCAGTGGCAAGCGCGACATTTTGGTTGCGACCGAAGTTGCAGCGCGAGGCATTGACGTCGATGACGTTACTCACGTAATCAACTACACGGTTCCTGAAGACGAGAAGGCGCTGCTTCACCGCGTCGGTCGAACCGGTCGCGCTGGTCGCACCGGTATCGCAGTGACTTTCGTTGACTGGGAAGACCTCACTCGTTGGAAGCACATCAACGAAGCTCTTCAGTTCGGTCAGCCTGAACCAACCGAAACCTACTCGAGCTCTGCTCACCTATTTGAAGACATGAACATCGCACCCGGCACCAAGGGTCGCTTGCGCGCGTCAACAGCTGTTCCAAAGACTGCTGGCTCGAACGATCGAGGTGGCAACAGCCGCGGCGGTTCTGGCGGCGCCCGCAGTGGCAGTCGCGGTTCAGACCGAGGCGCAAGAAGCCGCGGAAGCTCGATCTCAGGTTCTGGCGAAAAGAAGGCTTCGGCCGAGCAACCACGTACGCCGCGCCCAAGTTCTGACCGTCAGCGCAGCCGCACCCGTCGCACTTCAGACAGCTAGAGCTGGGCTTTAGTGCCAGTGGCCTGAGCAACAATTCGCTCAAGCATCTCTGGGCTTGTGGTGTTTTCACCCAGGCGATTTTGTTTGCCGGTGAGCCCGTGATAATCGCTTGAACCGGTGACGATTAGATCGAACTCTGCCGCCATCTCTCGCAACCACTTCTGGGCGTGCGGCGGAACATCGCGGTGATCAACTTCAAACCCAGCTAGACCGGCAGCAATCATTTCTTCAAAGTGTTCACGCGGCATTGGCTGGCCAACCTCGGGCCCTTTTCCGCGACTCATAGGATGCGCGATTATCGGAACTCCCCCAGCGCGACGAATCAAACGAATCGACTCGACGGTGTCTGGAACACCGCGATTCGGAACGTAGTAGCGATCAACCCCGTTTGGCCACACTTCGGCAAAAACCGCATCACGATTTTCGAAGTGCCCGCGGTGCACCATTGCATCTGCAACCGCCGGACGACCAAAGGTTGCGCCATCGGCAAGAAACATTTCAACGTCTGACCAATCGAGATCGTAGTCAGCGCCAATCTTTTCAACAATCGCACGAAGGCGAACTTCACGACTGGTGACCGATTCACTCAAGACCTGCTGCAGCTCTTGGTGGTTCGGGTCGGGCAGGTATGCCAACATGTGAACGCCAAATTTGTGTAATTCACCAGATGGTGAGTAAACGTGAGCTCGCGTGGTCACCTCGATGCCGGGAACAAAACCCATTTTCTCGGCAGAGGCTGCGGCGGCGGCCAGGGGCCATCCGTGGGTTGTGTCGTGATCTGTTAGAGCAAGAACATCAACACCAGCGAGCTTTGCCTGACGAAAGACCTCTTCAACCGATTCTTTGCCGTCGCTGCAATTGCTGTGAGCATGCAAATCGATTTTCATGTTTCCTGACCTTTCAGTCAAAGGTTATCAAGCCCCACTGACACCCGAAGCGGTGGCAGAATGATTGAACGAGCAAAGACGCAACGAACCTAGCCAGCCGCAACCCTAACCGATCCAGAACTCCGCAGAGCGAGCAGTTCATGAAATACATCGGCAGCGGATGGGCCGAGCGTGATGACACGTTGCCCGCAACCGACGCTGTTGCCCCTTTTGCCGCCAAGCGCAGAGCCGCAGTGGCGAAGGCATTCAAGGGCAAGGTTGTTGTGATTGAGGCTGGCGGTCTTCAGCATCGCTCGAATGACACCGATTACAGATACCGCGCGCACAGCGCGTTCGCACACCTCACCGGATGGGGTTCTCGAACGGTTCCCGGATCGATTCTCGTTATTGACTCTCGCAAGGGCTCAAAAGCCACATTGTTTTTTAGAGAAACTGCCGGCCGAAAGACCGATGAGTTTTTTGCTGTCTCTGACATCGGTGAGTTTTGGGTTGGCGCTAGACCGAACTTGAAGCAGGTCGCAAAACTTCTCACGCTGCCAACCAAGTCGCTCAGGACCTATGACGATTTCATCAAGTCTGTGGCCAAGAAAGATATCGTTACTCTTCAAGACGCAGCCGTCGCGGAGTTCGTTTCGGAGCTGCGTCTGGTCAAAGACGAATACGAAATAAAGGAAATGCGCAAAGCCGTTGCCGCATCTATCGAAGGCTTCAAGTCTGTGGTGCGCAATCTAGATCGCGCAGTGAAGCACCCGCGCGGTGAGCGAATTGTCGAAGGCGCATTCTTCGCAGAGGCTCGAGCGCACGGGCACGACTTGGGTTATGAGACCATCGCCGCAGCTGGCGCGCACGCGTGCATTTTGCACTGGATGATCAATGACGGAAAAGTTAACAAGGGCGAGCTCTTGTTGCTCGACGCCGGTGTCGAAGTCGACAGTCTCGACACCGCCGACGTAACCCGAACGCTTCCGATCAA
>CAZDKF010000156.1:0-2694 GCA_964505955.1 uncultured Rhodoluna sp.
GCAAGGTTGACGTCGCTCTCGGTGATTGCACCAACACCGCGGTGGATGATGCGCAACTGAACGCTGTCATCGACTTCGATCTTGAGTAGCGAATCTTCAAGTGCTTCGACGGCACCCGAAACGTCACCCTTGATGACCAAGTTGAGCGACTCAACCTTGCCCTCTTCAAGAGCCTTGGTGAAGTCTTCGAGGCTGATGCGCTTGCGTGACTTGGCCAACAGAGCGTTGCGATCTGCGGCTTCGCGCTTCTCGGCGATCTGGCGGGCCTGGCGCTCGTCTTCGGCAACCACGAATGTGTCACCCGCGCGAGGCACAGACTGCAAGCCGAGCACCTGAACCGGACGGCTCGGACCGGCTGAAGTTACCGCGGTTCCGTTCTCGTCGAACATTGCACGAACACGACCGTGAGCTGCACCGGCAACGATTGAATCTCCAACCTCAAGGGTTCCAGACTGAATCAGAACGGTTGCGACTGAGCCGCGACCCTTGTCGAGGTTTGCTTCGATGGCAACGCCTCGGGCGTCACGATCTGGGTTAGCTCGCAAATCAAGCGCAGCGTCTGCGGTTAGCAACACGGCATCAAGTAGCTCAGGAATTCCCTTGCCGGTTAGAGCCGAAACGTCGACGAACAAGACATCGCCACCGTATTCTTCAGCAACCAGGTTGAACTCGGTCAACTGCTGACGAATCTTCGCTGGGTTAGCGCCTTCTTTATCGACCTTGTTGACTGCAACAACGATTGGCACGCCCGCAGACTGAGCGTGGTTTAACGCTTCAACTGTCTGAGGCATAACTCCGTCGTCGGCTGCGACAACGAGGATCGCGATGTCGGTGACCTGAGCACCTCGTGCACGCATTGCGGTAAAAGCTTCGTGACCAGGAGTATCGATAAAGGTAATCGCGCGGTCAATTCCATCGTGCGTGGTCTGCACCTGGTATGCACCGATGTGCTGGGTAATTCCGCCGGCTTCACCGGCTTGAACGTTCGCGTTACGAATTGAGTCGAGCAAACGTGTCTTACCGTGATCGACGTGACCCATGACCGTTACAACCGGCGGACGAATTACAAGATCTTCTTCGTCGTCTTCGTAGTCGGTTGAAATGTCGAGACCGAAACTGTCGAACAGTTCTTTTTCTTCGTCTTCAGGCGAAACAACCTCGACCTTGTAGCCGAGCTCAGCGCCGAGAATCTGAAAAGTCTCTTCGTCTAGCGAAGCGGTTGCCGTTGTCATCTGACCTAGGTGAAATAGCACCGTGATCAGCTGACCAGCGCTCGCATCAATCTTGTCTGCAAAGTCTTGGATGCTTGATCCGCGACGAAGACGCAAAACAGTTGTGCCGTCGCCGCGTGGAACGACAGCGCCGCCAAGGCTAGGAGCCTGTCTCTGCTCGTATTCTTCGCGTTTCGCGCGCTTTGACTTTCTGGCACGGTTTCCCTTGCCGCCGCCTCTACCGAAGGCACCGGCTGTTCCGCCGCCAACTCCGCGACCGCGGCCTCCGCCAGGGCCTGAGCCGGGGCGAGCAAAGCCTGGAGCTGCGCCAGGAGCCGCACCGGCACCTGCCGGACGAGGATTCGAGAAACCTGTGCGTGGAGCACCACCGGCACCTGCCGGACGAGGTGCGCCTGGCCGGCCAGCGCCACCCGGGCCGGCACCAGTGCGCGGAGCGCCACCGGCTGGTCGACCTTGACCAGGTCGGCCCATGCCTTGTGAAGGTGCAAAAGGATTGTTGCCCGGACGAGTTACCGGACGGGGAATTCCCATGCCCTGGTTGGCTGCGAAAGGATTGTTTCCCGGACGCGGAATGCCAGCGGGTGCAGGCGGAAGGCTTGGAGTCTCGGCAGACTTTTTGCTTTCGGTAGCAACATCTGTTGCTTCTGGTGCAGGTGCGTCTGCCTTCTTGGTGGCACGCCCTGGCTTAGGTGTTTCGGTCGCTGGAGCTTCTGGTGCTTCAACTTCGGCAGCGGGCTTGGCCTTTGTGGTCTTTTTCGGTGCCTCTGGTGCCGGCTTGGCATTTGGAAATGCTTCGCGAAGTTTCTTGGCTACCGGTGGTGTGATCGTAGATGCACCACTTTTCACGAACTCTCCGAGTTCGGCAAGTTTTGCTACTGCATCCTTGGAATCGATTCCAAGTTCTTTAGCTATGTCGTATACGCGTGGAAGCGCCACTTAATTTCTCCTGTCTGGGGCCTTCCCCAAACAGGGCAGGCCGTTAAAGCTTGAGGAAACTCATTTTGAGTTACTCATTTTTTGCCATAATCTTTTCTGCCTGTTCTTGAGTGATGGTTAGCGAACCTCGAAGTCGCAGAGCTCGGGCAAATGCTCCGCGCTCGTTGGCCTTGTCAATACATCCTGTATTTGCGTGAATCCAGGCGCCCCTTGAAGGTTTTACGCCCAAAAAGTCGATTTCCAACTTATTCGAGTCGGCGACAATCCTGAGCAAATCTGTTCGATTGGCGCGCTGGCGACAGCCAACACAGGTTCTAACGGGTCTCATTCTAACCGCATCGCTGCCGAAAAGTCAGTGGCAAATTCGCCAGAGGGCCGAATCGGCCTAATCGTCGCCTTCTAGGATGCTTTCGGGCTGAACATCAATCTTGGCACCGGTCAGTTTGGCGGCCAGTCGCACGTTCTGCCCCTCTTTGCCGATGGCAAGCGATAACTGGTAGTCAGGCACGAGAGCGCGAACGTGGGT
>CAZDKF010000157.1:0-2691 GCA_964505955.1 uncultured Rhodoluna sp.
ACATGCGCTGAAAGAGGCGGGGAGAGCGTTGGGCCGAAGCCGCCCGCGCGAAGCTGGCCCGGCGCATGGCGGCGGGGCCCAGGACGGGGCCCAGACAGTAAGGGGGGGGTCATCGACAAGCCCTCTTCAACGGCTTTGACGTTCGCCGCCACCAGAAGACCCGCCCTGGCGGCGGTGGCTCGAAACCGGTGCCCATAATCATCGGCTGTCACAGAGTGCTGGGGTCAGCTGGCAAAATCACGGGTTACTCGGGTGGCGCTGGCATACCAACCAAACGCAAGTTGCTCAAACTCGAAGGCATAAATTATGCAGAGTCGAATTCGCGCAAATGAGTCTCACCCACAAATTTGATGATGGTCTGGTGCGTTGCTCTTGGCCGGGTAACGATCAGCTCTATCGCGACTACCACGACACCGAGTGGGGCGTTGCGGTGACCGGCGAACGCGAGATGTTCGAGCGAATCGCACTCGAGGGTTTTCAGGCTGGCCTCTCCTGGATCACCATTTTGAAACGTCGCGAAGGCTTTCGCAAAGCTTTTGAGAACTTTGACTTGCGCAAAGTTTCTCGAATGACCGAGGCCGACATTAACCGACTGATGCAAGACGAAGGCATAATTCGAAACAGGGCCAAGATTGAGGCCACGATTCGAAACGCAAACCTGGTGCTTGAGTTGCAGAAAGGCGGTCAGAGCATAAGCGAAATCGTCTGGTCGTTCGCTCCCCCGGCCAGCAAGCGCAAAAGGTCAGCGGCCGATTTTGAATGGCTTGCAACCACCGCCGAATCTGAAGCGCTTAGCAAGCACCTGCGAAAACTCGGATTTGGGTTTGTCGGTGCAACAACCATGCACGCACTCATGCAGGCAACTGGAATGCTAAACGATCACGCCCCTGGCTGCTTTAGGCGCAATCAGCTCTAGTTGGCTTTCGGTGGCGAATAGCTGACAACGAGCGTGAGCTCTCGACCAGCCTGTTCGAGGCCGAACCCGGCCTTCTTTGCTATGCGCCTAAGGTCGGCAATAGTCTTTGGCAACTGATTGGCGTTCAGCACCGCGTGAATTAGTTCGCCCTTTGACTTCTTATTGAAGTGGTTCATGGCAGTGCGTGTGCCATCTGAGGCTTCGAGCACCACATCAAGCCAGTAGCTCTCAATTTCGCTCGGAATCGGAGCGAGGGCAACGTATTGCTTAGAGCGCATGTCGATGATCAGACCCTTGAGCCGGCGAAAGACCACCTGATGCGGCTCTGCCCAAATGGCCCTTAGTTTTGGACTCGCCGAACCCTTGTAGCTCGGAATCATGCCGGTTGCCGGAATCAATCCGAAAAGGGCCGACTGAATCAAGACCACATCCTTGGCTCGCTTTATGGCAGCGGCATTCAAGTGAGCAAATTCGGTAGGCGTGCCCTTTAGCCCGCGGCCGTGAATTGCCGAGTAGAGCGTACCCGTGTATCGATCAATTGCCATCATGGTCGGAGCATCTAGCGCACTCAGTTGGTTCAACAGGTCGGCAGCTTGCATGCGCGCTGGTTCGAGAGTGCCAAAAGACAGCGCTACATTGCGAACGCTGAGACTTGACTCGGTTGCTCCAGGATAGGCCGAAGACGCTTTGGTCTCAGAGGGCGGCAAGAGAAAGAGCACTGGCTAAGTCTAAGTTGCGAGGCAAAGCGGTGTGTCTAGGTCGGCTTACACTTGAGCCATGGTCAAACTAACGAAGATTTACACCCGAACCGGCGACGAGGGAATGACGGGATTGAGCGACTTTTCGCGCACCCGAAAGACAGATCCGCGAATCGAAGCGTATGCCGATGTTGACGAAGCAAACTCGGCAATTGGAGTGGCAGTCTCACTCGCTCGCAACGAGTTTGACCACGACACACTTCAGTTGCTCTCGCAGATTCAGAACGATCTCTTTGACCTGGGCGCAGATCTATCTAACCCGCTAAACGAACACTACGAGTATGAGCCGCTGCGTGTTGACGCGGTTTGGGTCGATGCACTTGAAACCGCCATCGACAAGTACAACTCGCAACTAGAGAAGCTCGACTCATTCATTCTTCCTGGTGGTTCTGGGCTGGCCGCTGGCTTGCACCTAGCACGCACGGTAGTTAGACGCGCAGAGCGAGCTACCTGGCACGCAATCGAAACCTATGGAACCGAGCCCGCGAAGAAGGGCCACAACGATGGTGGCGTTAGCCCGATTGCTGCAAAATACCTAAACCGACTAAGCGACCTCTTGTTTGTTTTGGCTCGCTACGCAAACATCAAGCACGGCGGCGACGTCAAGTGGGTTCCGGCAGCTAACCGTCGCGAGCGCCCAGAGCACCCAACTCGTACCGAGTAAAGAGCAGTATCCGTAACTTAAAGCAAAAGTCCCCCGCAGAGTTTTTTTGAAATATCTTGCTCAAAACTATTTGTTTTCTCTTTTAGCTTTAAAAGCGAGGCTCTAAACGAGTGCCGCGTGCCTTGCGAAGATTGTCAACACATCGTGCTCAATTGACAAAAAGCCGTCTTCAGCTGAAGCGACAAGCTTTTCACCAGTTGGCAGAGTGATGCGAACCTCGCCGGCAGCCAAAATCGCGAGCATCGGCTCGTGACCTGGCAACAAACCAATTTCACCCTCAACGGTCTTGGCGATGACCATTTTGGCGGCACCGGGCCAGACCGCGTGATCGGCGGCAAGTAGCTCTACGTGAA
>CAZDKF010000158.1:0-2099 GCA_964505955.1 uncultured Rhodoluna sp.
ACTTACCGAGCGCTAGCATTGCCGCATTTGCGCGGCCAGCAAGGGTTACGAGAGACGAACTCGAAATATAAGAAGGCCCTAGTTCTTCGGTGAGTTTCGATTTGTTTGGCGAGAGGCCCTCCCACCACCACACACCGAGTGATTTAGCGCCAGCATTGGCTCGAAGCACCGCGCACGACTTTGTTGCGTATGCCGCCTGACCACTTGGCGAAATTGCAAAACCAGGAAGCGGCGCTTTTGCGGCATCAAGAACTTGTTTGGTTGGTGATGTGCGCGTGTTTGGGTAGGCCGTCTCTGCGATTGCAACTGCGAAGTTGAAATCGTTGGCGACAATCGAGATTGTTTTTTCGAGACTGCTAAGTGGGCCACCCCATTGGCTGTAGTAACTCAAACCAATTGCATCCGGGCGCGTGAGATTATTTGCTAGCGCATTACTCAACCACGATGCTGTCCTTCGCGACTCGCCCCCGGTTTCGAGGTGAATCATGACTTTTGGTTTTCCTGCAGATGCGCGAACAGCTGCAGACGCAGAGTTGAGCAGACCGGTTAGCCGTTTGAATTCTTCGCTCGACCAAGTGTTGAGCTTTCCGGTCGGCCACAGCATGCCGTTGGCAATTTCGTTTCCGACTTGAACCCACTGCGGTGAAGTCTTTTGTAGCGCAAAGCGCTCGAGCGTGCTTGCGGTGTATTCGCCGATTTTGGTTTCGAGCTCGGCATGCGTTAGACCCTGCCAAGCTAGCGGTACGGTTTGGTTGCCTGGGTCAGCCCACCAGTCGCTGTAGTGAAAATCGAGAACAAAAACTAGGCCGGCTTTCTTGATGCGCTTTGCCAGAGCTAAAACCTCATTGATTGACGAGCGTTGATCTGAGGGTTGCACCCAAAGCCGAACGCGAGCAACCTTTAGCCCCGACTGCTTCATGAGAACTAGAGGGTCGATTTTTCGCCCTTTGGCGTCATAGAACTTTGACCCGGCCCGCTCAATCTCTGGCAGCCAAGACACATCCGCGCCATTTTGCAAGGTTGTCACTGGCGCAGCCAAGCTGGGTGAAATTGAAGATGTGCTTGTGGTCAGCAACAGCATGAGAATCGAGAGAAAAGCTAGGCGAGCCATTTTTTTCATAGGCTCACCCCTCTGATTTGTCAGTGTTGGGTTAAGACTACGTGCCGTGGCAACGCAACTCGGCTAGTGCTTGATTAGCTTGCCGACACCGTTGATTGAGTAGTAGCGAATGTAGTCAACCGACAGCGAGCCGCTCTGAACGGCAGGGTCTATGTTCGGCTCAAAGTTTCCGCCCGTGGCTAGGTTGAGAATCAAGAAGAACTCTTTGTTGAACACCCAAGCATTCGGCTTCACCTGTGCGGCGGTGATGCTGTAGTACTTATTGTTGTTGAAGTAAAAATCGATTGCATTGGGTCGCCATTCGATCGCGTAAACATTGAAGCCAGAAGTCAATGGCACCATGTTGTCAAATGCGTAGCCACGCTGCGATCCGTCGCCACCAAAGTAGCCTGGGCCGTGAATCGTGCCATAAACGCGATTTGGCTCTGAGCCTTTGCCTTCGAGAATGTCAATTTCGCCGCAGTCAGGCCAGGTGTCACCATCGGTGAGTGAAGCTCCTAGCATCCAGAAAGCTGGCCACATGCCTGAACCGGCCGGTGTCTTGATGCGAGCTTCCAGGCGGCCATATAAGAAGCCGAGCTTGTCTGCTGTCTTTATCTTCGCGCTTGTGAATTGGCAGTCGTCACAGAAGTTCAAAATTGATGAGGTCTCCGGAATTCGCTTGGCCGTAATAACCAGGTTTCCCTTGCCGTCGGTGAGAATGTTCGAGGAGCTCGCAGTGTAATACTGCTTCTCGTTATTGCCCCAACCGAAACCGTTGCCTAGATCGTGGGTGAAGTAGCGCTTATCGACGCCAACACGCTTTGTGCCATTGAACTCTTGTGACCAGAGCAGCTTCTTGGTGGCAGCCGTGGCCGATTGGCTTGGTGCCGAGGCAACAACGAAGGTCAGGCTCGCTGCGCTAAGGATTGCAACGATTAGTCTGGTGAGCGAGCTGAACTTCATGAAACGCCTTTCATAACTATCGAGAAAATGCTAC
>CAZDKF010000158.1:2109-2653 GCA_964505955.1 uncultured Rhodoluna sp.
CGAACCCACATTTAGGGTCTGTCACGCTTTGATAACGAATGCCCTATTTTACGGGGATTCATTTGCGTTGGTAGGCTCAACTGTGTTTACTCTATTCTGTGAAATCGGTTTCACACTATCTTAGGTTAATTTAGGAGATTCCCACCATGGCTAAGTTTTTCGCAAAGAAGCGCGTCCTTGCCGCGACTTCTGCTTTGGCTCTTTTGAGCGTCTTGTCGATCGGCGTCGAGCCAGCGAGATCTGCCGACGAACCGGTGAAAATCACCGTGTGGTCTTTCGGTGATGTGATTCAGCGTGACCTAGTTCGTCAGTACCAGGCACTTCACCCGAACGTGACCATCGAGTACACAAAGTACAACCTCGATGACGTAAACGGCACCAAGTTGATCACCCAATGCTCGGCTTACAAACTAACCAAGAAGCTCGGTGGACCAGACATCGTTGCTGTTGAAGTTGCATACTCAGGAAAATGGCGCGCGACTCCATCGTGCTTCCAAGACTTGCGCAAAATGGAAACCTCTGACACCAACGTTGCAGCCGGTGT
>CAZDKF010000159.1:0-2633 GCA_964505955.1 uncultured Rhodoluna sp.
CGATGAGTTCAACACGACCACCATCGCTGCTCTTGAGGTGTTCGATAGCGGCAAGACCTTCTTCGCGAGAGTCAGCAACAAGCGCATCTGCCAAGGGGCCAAGTGCGGCGGCAATTGCGTTTTCGAATCCGCTCTCGATCTTCATGTGAGTTGCAACCAAGCCACGGATTCCGCGCAGGCCTGCTGCGGTCAACTCGGTGGCTCCGTCTTTTTGGTTAAGAGTTAGGTCGAGTGCCGAACGCCTTGCCTCAAGCGAATCGCGCTCACGCTCAGCCTTGTGAATCTGGTCACGGATGGTCTCGATGCTCGCAGCCGCTTCGCTAACCGCGCGCTGGGCGGCTTCGTAGCGCGACTGAAGCGAACCGTCTCCGGCTTGCTGGCTCTGCAGCTGAAGATCTAGGTTTTCGTATTCTGCCTTTGCCGAATTTAGGCGATCGGTGGCGTCGTTGAGCGAGCCATCCTGGCGAACCATCTCACTGCGAAGCCCGGCCAGGCGAGACTCTGCAACGGTTACCTCATTGGCAAGGCGAGCCTTGTCGAGGTCAAACTGCGAGAGCAGCGTGTTCTGCTCGGCAATCTCGTTGTCATACTTCTCGAGAATGTCGCGAGCTTCATTTCGAGCCGACTCTGCCACTTTGAGCGCTGAGTGCAGTGACTCGACGACTGCGGCAAGTTGAACGATTTGCGCTTCGGCGGCAACGGCTTCGGCTTCGATTGCCGCTGGATCGACCTGGGCACCCGATGCATCGGCACGGGTTCCGAGAAGAGCAACTTTTTGGTTGGCTAGGGTGGGCAGCGCACGTAGGCGCTCGCCCATCGCATCAAACTGATATGAAAGCGATCGAGCGGTGTCGAGATCGCCAGAAACCTGCGCCGATTCGATTTCACGAATTCTTGTGGAGTTAGCCTCGATGATTTGCTGAAGAATGTTGCGCTCAGCTTTGGTGTCGGTCTCGCTCTTTGCGGTCTGCTCAAGTGCGCTGTGTAACTCGGTGATTTCGTAAGCAATCAAGCGCGCTTTTGCATCACGCACAACCGAGGCGATTCCCTGCGCCTGACGCGCAACCTCTGCCTGCTGACCGAGCGGTTTGAGCTGACGTCTAACTTCACCGGCAAGATCGTTAAGTCGAGTTAGGTTTGCCTGCATCGCTTCGAGCTTGCGTTCGGTTCGCTCTTTGCGGCGACGGTGCTTCAGAATTCCGGCAGCCTCTTCAATGAAACCGCGGCGCTCTGCTGGGCTGGCAGAGAAAATGTCTTTAAGTTTGTTCTGACCCACGATTACGTGCATCTCGCGACCGAGTCCAGAGTCGCTCAGTAACTCCTGCACATCTAGCAAACGGCAGCTCTCACCGTTGATTGCATACTCACTCTGTCCACTGCGAAAAAGGGTTCTCGAGATGGTGACTTCTGTGTAGTCGATCGGAAGTGCGCCGTCGGCGTTGTCGATGGTTAGCGAAACCTCTGCACGACCCAACGGACCCTTTGTGGCGCTGCCCTTGAAGATTACGTCGTCCATCTTGTCGCCACGAAGCGACTTTGCACCCTGCTCACCCATTACCCAGGCGATGGCATCGAAAACGTTAGATTTGCCGTGCCCGTTCTTGCCAACGACGGCGGTTACTCCCGGCTCAAAAGAGAAGGTAGTTGGCTGGGCAAATGATTTGAATCCCTTGAGGGTGAGGCTCTTGAGGTACAGCTTGCTCACTCCCTTTGTCTAGATTCAGGCGGCTTTGCTACCGCAACTAGACAAAATTACCCTATTTGGCGACCCTTTTTTGACGGCTTCAAACCGCACGGATGCCTTCGGCTAGGCCCGTTTGCGCAGTTTTTGGCAGCTCGGGCAGAAGTGCGAGCCGCGGTTCATCCATGAATCTCGCTTGATGGCCCGACCGCACCGATTGCAGGGTCGATCGGTCATGCCGTAAGCGTTTAGTGACACCTCGAAATAGCCGCTCTCGCCGTTGACGTTTTTGTACTGCTCGTCGAACGAAGTGCCACCCTCGGCGACCGCGGCCTCGAGAATGCGTCGAACCTCGGCCATCAAGGTGTCGAAGGTGGCCCTGGTCAGAGTGTCTGCCGGCTGGTCGTAATGCAGTTTGCTAGCCCAAAGCGCTTCATCGGCATAGATGTTGCCAACGCCAGAGAGAACCTGCTGATCCAAGAGCACTCGCTTGATGCCGCTGCGCTTCTTGGCGAACTTTGCGCGCACCTTTTCAACGTCGAAAGAATCGTCTAGCGGGTCTCTGGCGATGTGAGCGGCCGTCGACGGAATCAGATTGCCCCACCACTTGCCCTTCGCCGAGGTCTGCGAATAGCCGCCCGGTTGACCGTCTTCTGTTTCAACCAACTCGTCGATTGCTAGGGAGCCAAAAATTCTCTGGTCTATGAAACGAAACTCGACCTTTTTTGCTCGAGAGGTTTCAAGGGTGACCACAACTCGAGTCAGGTTGTCAGGCTCATCGGTTGGCTTTCTCAAAAACATCTGCCCGCTCATGCCGAGGTGCCCAACTAGCGCCAAGCGTTTAGAGTTTGTTGCTGAGCCGGGCAGCTCGAGTGGCATCCAGAGAAACTTGCCGCGTCGAACCACCGCGAGAATTTTTGCCGAGGTCAAGGTTGCAACGAAGTCTGCCGGG
>CAZDKF010000160.1:0-2614 GCA_964505955.1 uncultured Rhodoluna sp.
CCCGCAAGGTAGTGTTCACGCCCGAATCGCTCGCGGTTGAAGATCTGCTGCAGCAAATGCAAAGCAATGCAACCCACATCGCAATCGTCATCGATGAGTATGGCGGCGTTGCCGGGCTCGTGACGCTAGAAGATGTCATTGAAGAACTGGTTGGCGAAATCGCCGACGAATACGATGAGGGCGAAGAAGATCTCGTCGAACTCGAGGATGGCGGCTATCGCGTAGCCGCACGTTACTCGCTCATCGACCTTGGCGAGTTGTTTGAGATTGAGCTCGACGACGAAGACGTTGACAGCGTTGGCGGTTTGCTCGCCAAAGAGCTCGGCAGGCTGCCGATGCGCGACGACGAGATAACTTTCTCGGGCCTCAGATTCAAGGCAGACCGAATCGAAGGCAGGCGCAAGCGCCTAGTTTCTGTTGTGGTTCAGCGCGATCAAAATCTTGCCGACGCACAGTCTGCTTTCGGGGTCGACGAGAATGACAGGTAGTTACCGCTCAGGCTTTGTTTCTTTTGTGGGTCGACCGAATGTTGGAAAATCTACGTTGACTAACGCAATGGTCGGTCAAAAGGTCGCAATCACCAGTTCTAAACCGCAGACCACGCGCCGCGCCATTCGTGGAATCGTGCATCGCGAAAACGGCCAAATAATTATTGTCGATACGCCTGGCTTGCACAGACCGAGAACTTTGCTCGGCCAGCGTTTGAACGACCTGGTCGAGAGCACACTCGGTGACGTCGATGTGATTGGCTTCTGCATTCCGGCGAATGAGCGCATCGGTGTTGGCGATAAATTCATCAATGAGCAATTGAGCAACTACCGCAGGGCCAAGCTGATTGCCATCGTGACCAAGAGCGAACTTGTTTCAAAGAAGCAGCTAGCCGAGCAGCTGCTAGCTGTTCAAGCGATGCGCGAGTGGTCGGCGATTATTCCGGTCTCGGCGGTCGCTGCCGACCAGCTCGAAGAACTGGCAACCTTGCCGATCTCTGACCAGCTCTACCCAGATGAAGCGGTTACCGACGAGACCATCGAGTCTCGAATCTGTGAACTGGTCAGAGAAGCAGCGCTCGAGGGCGTTCGAGATGAGCTGCCACACTCGCTTGCCGTGACAATGGATGAAATGAATCAGCGTGAGGGCAAAGACCTCATGGATGTGCACGTCAACGTCTGGGTCGAGCGCGACAGCCAGAAGTCGATCATCATCGGACACAAGGGCTCGAGACTAAGTGATGTTGGTCGTCGGGCCAGACTCGAAATCGAAAAGCTCTTGGGGCAGCGCGTCTTTCTTTCTATTCGCGTGAAGGTAGCGCCAGATTGGCAACGCGACCCCAAACAGCTCGGGCGCTTGGGCTTCTAAAGCCAGGCTTTTAGTTGCTCCCCTTGCACCGCTCGGCTACTCTAAAAGCATGTTCATCGGTCTAGTTCTGCTTAGTGGCCGCGACGGGGCCTAAACAAGGTCTTCCTCGTCGCGGAGGTTTCGCCATCCCGACTAACCAGAATCAGCGCCAAAGCGCTCAGGAGACAGCATGAAGAACACCCAAAAGGCATCTGGAATGCCAATTTCGAAATACCAACCATTTCACGAGCAGATATCTGTTCAGCTCGACGACCGCACCTGGCCGACTAAGCGAATCACCGAAGCGCCTCGCTGGTGCGCGGTTGACCTTCGCGACGGTAACCAAGCGCTTATCGATCCGATGAGCCCCGAGCGCAAACTCAAAATGTTCAAGTTGCTCGTGAACATGGGCTACAAAGAAATCGAGGTTGGTTTTCCTTCGGCAAGCCAGACCGATTTCGATTTTGTGCGACTGCTGATCGAAGACAAGCACATCCCAGAAGACGTCACGATTCAGGTGCTAACTCAGGCTCGCAACGAACTCATTGAGCGAACCTACGAATCTTTGCGCGGAGCCAAGCAAGCGATAGTGCACTTCTATAACTCAACTTCGGTTCTTCAGCGTCGCGTTGTTTTCAACCAAGACAAGCAGGGCATTCTCGACATCGCGCTAAACGGTGCAAGAAAATGCAAGTCACTTGAATCAACCCTGCCAGGCACCCAGATCTACTACGAATACTCACCAGAGTCTTATACCGGCACCGAGCTCGAGTATGCGCTCGAGGTTTGCAACGCGGTCATCGAAGAACTCGCGCCGACGCCAGATCACAAAATGGTTATCAACCTTCCGGCAACGGTAGAGATGTCGACCCCAAACGTTTATGCCGACTCGATCGAATGGATGAGTCGCAACCTGGCTCGCCGAGACAGCATTTTGCTATCGCTGCACCCGCACAATGACCGCGGAACAGCGGTGGCTGCCGCAGAACTCGGCTACATGGCCGGTGCAGACCGCATCGAAGGTTGCCTCTTCGGCAACGGTGAGCGCACAGGAAACGTCGCTTTGGTGACCCTCGGTCTAAACCTGTTCAGTCAGGGCATCGACCCGCACATCGACTTCAGCAACCTAGACGAGATCAAGCGCACCGTCGAATACTGCAACCAGCTGCCGGTGCACGAGCGCAGCCCATACGGTGGCGATTTGGTTTACACGGCCTTCAGCGGCTCGCACCAGGACGCCATCAAGAAGGGCTTCGAGCTCATGCAGAAAGAGGCCGAC
>CAZDKF010000161.1:0-2601 GCA_964505955.1 uncultured Rhodoluna sp.
CGGGCGGCTGGGACTTCGGGTAGAGCACGAACTCGGCGTCGTCCTCGGCGGGGAGTGAACCAGAAAATCAAACCGATGATGATGAATGGCAACAGGCTGCCAAGCAAAGCAACATACCAAGGGGTGTTCGGTGCTTCATCGTTAAAGCCTTTGCCCAAGTTGGCCGAATTGACGAGCTTGACAACTTCTTCACCGCGGGCGCTGACATAGAAAAACTGAACCTGTTTGCCGAGCTTGGCGTCTTCTTGAGCGAGTGTGATATCTACGCGCTGATCTGCTTCGAGAATCTTGACGCTGACGGCTTTGCCATCCTTGATTAGAGCCATGCCAACACTGGTGTCAACCTGCTTGACGCTCGAACCGCTGACCATTGACGAGCCGATGATGAGAACGACAACTGCGGCAATAATCCAGATAAATGGGCCACTCAGAAACTTTTTGATATTCACCGCATAAATCTACCTGTGGCATGCGACGCGCGCCAAAGATGTTCGCCGTAGGCGTTAGGCGCTTGTAGTCGTTTGGGCCAAACCGCGAGCGCGGTGGCGTTTATAACTCGTAGATCTTTGGGTCGAGAATCGCGACACCCGGCAGAGTGCGGTAGTTCTCGGCAAAGTCGAGGCCATATCCGACCACAAACTCGTTCGGAATCTCAAAGCCAACCCAAGCCACATCAACTTGAACTTTGGCGGCATCTGGCTTGCGCAGCAGGGCAACGATTTCAACCGAAGCAGCCCCGCGAGCCTTGAGGTTGGCAACCAACCAGCTCAGCGTGAGGCCGGAGTCGATTATGTCTTCGACAATCAGAACGTGGCGGCCGAGCACGTCGGCATCGAGATCCTTGAGAATTCGCACGACTCCCGATGACTGCGTGCCGTGGCCGTATGAGGAAACCGCCATCCAGTCCATCTGCACCGCAATCTGCATTGCGCGTGAGATGTCGGCCATAAACATCACGGCACCCTTGAGAACTCCAACCAAAAGCAGGTCTTTGCCGGCATAGTGCCTGTCGAGTTCAGCGGCGAGCTCTGCGACCTTGTCGCGAATCTGCTCGGGGGTAACTAAAACTTTGGTGATGTCGTTTGCGACTTTGTCGAGGTCCACTTAGCAGGCTCCTGGTTTGAGTGTCTTAGCTGTTTTCAAAACTATATGTCTTGCCGTGCGTTCTACTCTAACCCCTGGCAGCGTGAGCGGTTTCTGCCCGTGCCAGTCGTCGACCAGGGCATCAATTGCACGGATGTGTACACGCGCAAACTCGGGTGCCTGCAAAATTTGTAGCGCTTTGGCAACAACGCGGTGTCGAATGGCGAGGGGTGCATCCCCGAACTCATGAAGTGAAATCTCAATCGAGGTTGCCTTGATCGAAGCGAACTCTGCAAAAAAGCCGTCGGCCAATTCGGCGAGCGCGTTTTCGTCTTCGCGCAGTTGCTCAGCGGTTCGCGCGAGTGACTGTGCAATGCCGGGGCCGAGTTCTGCTTCGAGCACCGGCATGACGTTGTGACGTGCACGCACTCGCGCGAACTTGCTATCGCTGTTCTGCGGGTCTTGCCAAGCAATGAGGCCACTGTCTTCGCAGAAGGCAACCGTTGTGGCTCTCTCGATGCCGAGCAGTGGGCGCAAATAGCGCCCGTTAACTTCGGCCATTCCGTTTAGCGAGCGATTGCCCGAACCGCGAGCCAGGCCGAGCAAAACCGTTTCTGCCTGATCGTTCAGCGTGTGAGCGAGCATCACGAACTTTGCGTCAAGGTCATCTGCTGCCGCATCGAGTGCCGCATAACGCGCGGTGCGGGCCGCGGCTTCTGGGCCACCAGCAGTTTTTGCAAGAGACACCTTCACTGTGCGCACTTCAACCGGTGAAGCACCGAGCTCGACGAGCTTTTGTCTGGTCTCTTCGGCGACTTGTTTGGTTTCGGGTTGTAATCCGTGTTCAACAATCACGGCACCGACAGCAATGCCTGCGCGAGCGCCCTCGAAGATTGCGGCAGCCGCGAGCGCGAGTGAATCGGCACCGCCAGAGCAGGCAACCAGAACGCGATCTCCAGAGGCCACGCGGTGACGCATCCAAGATTCGCGCACCGCACGACGCACATCGGCAATCGCCGGGGTCAATCTTGGGCGCTGCGGCATGAAGACCTATCTATACGAGCGGTTTCGGTAAAGTTGTTGCCATAAGCCTATTGAGGAGCAACATGCCATACGAAGCCGTCATCGAGATTCCGCGCGGAAGCCGCAACAAGTATGAGGTCGACCACGAAACCGGTCGCGTTCACCTAGACCGCGTGCTCTTCACCCCTTTCGTTTACCCGGTTGACTACGGCTACTTCGACAACACCCTCGGCGGCGACGGCGACCCGCTAGACGCGCTGGTCTTGCTCGAGTTTCCGGTTTACCCGGGTGTAGTTGTTTCGGTTCGCCCGGTTGGCGTTCTGCCGATGGAAGACGATGGCGGGATCGACGAGAAGGTCATCTGCGTTCCTGACAAAGACCCGCGCTGGGCACACATCCAAGACATCAATGACGTGCCTGAGCAGACCAAGAATGAGTTGCTGCACTTCTTCTCTCACTACAAAGACCTAGAGCCAGGCAAGTGGGTCAAGGTTG
>CAZDKF010000162.1:0-2562 GCA_964505955.1 uncultured Rhodoluna sp.
CAGTATTTTATGACAAGGGTTCGATTACCGCTGGTAATGCACCTGGTGTCAATGACGGTGCTTGTATGCTTTTGGTAATGAGTGCTGACAAAGCAAAAGAATTAGGTCTCAAGCCACTAGCCAAAATTGTGAGTCATGCATCAATTGGTCAAGATGTTCCTTACTTGGCTACTGTCCCGGCTCTTTCTACAGAGAAGGCTTTGAAAAAAGCTGGTTTGACTGTCAAAGACTTAGATCTGCTTGAAATAAACGAAGCTTTTGCTTCGGTGGCCCTGAAGTCTATGCAAATGCTCGGCATCGATGAGAGTAAAGTCAACGTTAATGGTGGGGCTGTTGCACTTGGCCATCCCATTGGTGCCAGTGGCGCGCGCTTGTTGCTGACTCTGGCGAAGAAGGTCTTGCCGCTATCGAACACCTCCAGAGCAGCGATGGTGGTCGTGTTGGACCCCTCGGTGCCGACGTTGACGCGCGTGGGTCGGTTGCCCACATTCCAAAAGTTGCCGGTGCTCGTTCGGCCACAGCGGTGGTTGAAGCACCAAACGGAATTCTTGCGCTTCTCGCCAACGTTGTAATCGTTGATGACTTGAGTGCGGCTCGCGAGTTGTATTCGCGCGATAAGTCGGTTGCCGAGCTCACCTTGATTACCGTCGATGGTGACGTGCTGACCAAGTCGGTTATCCGTGGTGGTTCGCAGAGCAAGCCGTCGAAGCTTCAGCTGGTTGCCGAGCGCGATGCGGCCGAGACAAGAATTCACCAGGTTCAGTCGATGCTCGAAAGCAGTCGCGGCGAACTTGCGCAGGCGCGTTCAACCGAGGATGCCGCCAAGCAAACCGAGAAATCTGCTCTTGCCGAATTGAACCAGCACGACGCACAACTGGCTAAGAATGCCGAAGCTTTGGGCCGCGCTCGAGTTGCCGTTGAGGCGGCAGAGGCCGAGCTTGCTCGAATTTCACAGGGTGCTGAAATTGCTCGCGAAGCAATTGCGGTAGCCGAAGGTGAACTGGCTAAGGCCGTGCAGTTGCACGATGAGTTCGCCTCTCAAGATCGCCCGGTTGTCAGCTATGAGAACCGCCAGACCCTTGCCGACAACCTCGAGCAGCAGCGAACCAGCGAACTGAACGTGCGCGTTGAACTCGGTGCCGCTATCGAACGCGTGCGAGTCGAGCGAGAAAGGGCAACTAGCCTTCGAGCTCAAATCGCCGAGGCACAGGTGGCCATTGAGCGCTCACGCGCTGCGGCAGCGGCTCAAGCTGCCCAACTCGAGTCTGCAGAGCAGGTGCTCAAGGCACTTCCTGGACTGATGGATGCCGTCGCTGAAAGCGCGAGTGTTGCCAAGGTTGCCCTGCACGAGCTAGAGCACGAGCGCAATAACCAGAACCAAGAGCTAGTGCGACTTCGCGGTGAGACCGCTGGCCACCAGATGAAACTCAGCGAACTGGTCGAGGGCGTTCACAACCTTGAACTACAAAACCACGACAAGCGTTTGAACCTCGCAAACTTGGTTGCCAAGGCAAGCGACGAGCTCGGGCTCGAGCAGTCAATCTTGTTGGCAGAGTATGGCCCAGACGTTTTGATTGATGACGAAGAGGCCGAGGGTGGCAAGAAAGCCTTTAACCGCGAAGAGCAGACAAAGCGTCTGCGTGAAGCGGAGCGTTTGTTTGAGCGTCTCGGTCGAGTCAACCCGCTTGCGCTAGAAGAATTCACAGCGCTAGAAGAGCGTCACAAGTTCTTGACAGATCAGCTCGCAGACCTAACTCAAACTCGTAAAGACCTCATGCAGATCATTCACGATCTCGACGAGAAGATGCAGCTCATCTTCAAGAGCGCTTTTGATGACACAGTTCGTGAGTTCGCTGCGATCCTTCCGTTGCTGTTCCCGGGCGGTGTCGGTTCGATGACTCTGAGCGACCCGAGCGACTTGCTTGCGAGCGGCATCGACGTGCGTGTGAAGCCTGCCGGCAAGCAGTGGTTGCCGATGTCGCTTCTTTCGGGTGGTGAGCAGTCGCTTGGTGCGATTGCCTTCCTGATGGCAATCTTCAAGTCGCGTCCTTCGCCTTTCTATATTCTGGATGAGGTCGAGGCGGCCCTCGACGACGCAAACCTCACTCGTTTGCTGCACGTGTTCAACGATCTGCGAGTCAACTCGCAGCTGATTTTGGTCACCCACCAGAAACGCACCATGGAAATTGCCGACACTGTGTACGGTGTGATCATGGACGAGGGTATGTCTCGAATTGTCGGGCAGCGCCTCGAGCACAGTGCCTAATGGCTGGCTTGTTCTTTTGGCGTAAGAAGCGCGAGCCTCAAGCGATTGCTGGCGACGAAGCGTCAAGTTATGACGCTTCGCAGGAATCGCTAGGCGAGACCACCACTGGTGTCGATTTACCTGCGGTAGCCGATGCTCAGGTCGAAAACCCGCCTGCGCCTTCAACGCCAGAAAAGCCAAAAGAGAAGAAGCCAAAGTTCTTCAAACCGAAGGCCAAGCCGGTAGTCGAAGAGCCTGCGCTAGAAGAGCCGGTCGTGGAGCCGGTGTCAAAACCTGCAGTGGAGGTAATGCCAGAG
>CAZDKF010000163.1:0-2552 GCA_964505955.1 uncultured Rhodoluna sp.
CGTTTCTCACTGTTATTCCGCTGCAGACGTTTGCTCTCGCGCTTTCGACCGCAAAGGGCCTTGACGTAGATCAGCCTCGCAACCTGGCCAAGTCTGTAACGGTCGAATAGCTCGCCATGATTATCGGTGTCGGCGTCGATCTGGTTGATCTCAGCAGATTCGAAAATTCACTCGAGAAGAACCCCGGTTTACTCGAGAAAATTTTTCACACGGATGAGCGCGACGCGGCACCACGAACACTCGCTGGCAGGTTTGCCGCAAAAGAAGCACTGATAAAAGTTTTTGGTGATTCGAAACCGATGCGCTGGCACGACGTTCGCGTTTCGAAAGATGAGCTCGGCAAACCGTTCATCGAGTTGTTTGATGGCACTGCCGAATATGCGCGTTCGCGCGGCATCAAGAACTTGCACCTTTCGATTTCGCACGATGGCAATTCGGCGATTGCCTTTTTGGTTGCCGAGGATGGTGCCTGATGCGTGAACTGGTAATCGATCTCGATGCGATTGTTGAGAATCTAAACACCTACAAGAAACTCGCTCCCGGCGCGAAGGTTATGGCCGTGGTCAAGGCAAACGCCTACGGTCACGGAATGTATGAGGTTGCTCTAAAACTCGAACGTGCCAAAGTCGACTACTTCGGAGTCGCCGACGTCGACGAAGCTCTGCACCTGCGCGAGGGTGGCCTCGAGACTCCGGTGCTCGCCTGGCTGCACGACCCCAACGATCGTTTCACCGAAGCGCTCGAAGCCAATGTTGAACTATCGATTGCCAACCTTGAGCAGCTAGAGCGCGTTGCCGACGCCGCCAGGCTCACCGGCAAGGTGGCCAGGGTGCACCTCAAGATTGACACTGGCTTGGGTCGCAATGGCTCGACCATCGAAGACTGGCCGGCTCTGGTCAGCGCTGTCGTTGCCCTTTGCGACGAGCAGCTTCTCGAATGCGTTGGGGTTTTCAGCCACCTGAGCACCACGTCTGAG
This sequence comes from uncultured Rhodoluna sp., assembly GCA_964505955.1. Taxonomy (GTDB): domain Bacteria; phylum Actinomycetota; class Actinomycetes; order Actinomycetales; family Microbacteriaceae; genus Rhodoluna. The sequence goes on from CAZDKF010000163.1 coordinate 977, forward strand.
CCCGATGATCGCCATCAAATGGCCCTCTTTGACGAGGCCACAGAGACCGCCAAGCGCTTGGGGCTCGACTTCGAGTTGCGTCACCTAACCGCGTCCGATGGCACAATCAGCTACCCAGACGCTAACTACGACATGGTTCGCATCGGTGTCGGCCTCTACGGCCTGTCGCCATTCGTTGGGCACACTTCGGCCGAATATGGGTTGCGGCCGGCAATGACAGCGCGCGCGTTGGTAACCCAGACCAAGCGCGTAAAGGCGGGCACCGGAATCTCTTACGGCTACATGGCCCGCACCACTAAAGAGACAACCTTGGCGTTGGTTCCAATCGGCTATGCAGAGGGTCTGCCGAGAAACGCCAGCGGCAAGGCCGAGGTTTCGATCAAGGGCAAGCGCTACACAATCGAATCGCGAATTGCCATGGATCAGTTTGTTATCGATGTTGGCGACGACGATGTTGTGGCAGGCGACGAAGTTGTTATCTTCGGCGACCCGGCAACCGGTGTTCCGAGTGCCGACGACCTCGCAGTTGCGGCCGACACAATCAACTACGAAATCGTCACCAGAATGGGTGGTCGTTTTTACTCGACATACCTGGGCGCTGTCGACTAGCCGCTTGCTATGTCTAAACAATTGCTAAATCAGCAGGTGGCAGATGCCAACCAGATGCACGAGCTCGGTCTAAGAATCTCAAAGCAACTTCGTGCCGGTGATCTTGTGGTTTTGGCTGGCCCGCTCGGTGCCGGAAAAACAACTCTGGCTCGCGGCATCGGAGAAGGTCTGCGCGCAATCGGCAACGTTTCTTCACCAACTTTTGTTATCGCAAGAACTCACAAGCGCGAAGACTCGGATGTGCCAATGGTCCATGTCGACGCATACCGTCTGGGTGGTGCAGAAGAACTTGATGACCTCGACATCGACTTTGCCAATAGCATCGTTTTGGTCGAGTGGGGCAAAGGGTTGCTCGAAGGAATAACCGAGAATTGGCTCGAGATCGAAATCGCTCGTGACCACAGAGGCGAAACCGAGATTCGTGACTTGAAGATAACCGCGTTCGGCGAGCGTTGGTCGGCGGTGACTCTCTGATGAGCATCTTGCTTGCGATCGACACTTCGGCCGGCACCAGCGTTGCGCTCTTTCGCGATGGGGTTTTGGCGGCCGAGCTAAACGTCACAGACAACATGAAGCACGCAGAGACAGTCGGCACCGCGATAGTCAGCGTTTTGACCGAAGCCGGGGTTGCGGCCCGCGAGGTGCAGGAGGTTGTCGTTGGGCGAGGCCCGGCACCTTTCACCGGCCTGCGTGTAGGCATAGCCGCTGCCGTGATGTTTGCCGAAGGCTCTGGCGCAAGGCTCTCTGGGCTGGTTAGCCTCGACGCTATCGCCCTGAGTGCGCTGAAGCAGCGACCAGCCAGCGAAACCAGACCTCTGCTCGTGACTACCGACGCAAGGCGCTCAGAGGTCTACTGGGCGCTCTACAGCGGGCTCAGCGAAAAGGGAGTTGCGATTAGAACTGAAGGCCCGCAGGTGATCAAACCGGCTGCGCTTGAAGAACTCTTGGCTGCGACAAACATCGACGC
>CAZDKF010000164.1:0-1050 GCA_964505955.1 uncultured Rhodoluna sp.
TCGGCTGGTGCTCGTATAGAGAGATGTGCACGTGCACGCTGTTCTTGGCTGCGGCCTCTGCGGCAAAGCGATAGGTCGGCCCATCTTCAAGCGATTCGGCGAGCGAGTTTGGAGTGAAATCTGGTTTCGTGTCTGCCATGTAGCGGCTAAGAGTGAGCTCCGGCAAAAACACAATCTTCGCGCCGGCACCAGCCGCGGTTGCGATGCCATCGGCCAACACGGCTAGGTGCTCTGCCTGGTCGGCATGCCATTTGGTCTGAACCAGGGCAACGCGTAGCGGTTGGCGCTCGGCAGGTTTTACGCGACTGAGGCTAGGCAGAGCTGGCGCAACGGTTAGTCTCACGGTTTAGCCCTTCTCAATTCGGTCGAGAATTTCACTTATGGTGTCGATCGTGGTGGTCGGGTTCACGATGGCGAAGCGCAGGTTCGGCTTGCCGGCGTGTGAACTCGGAACGACAAAGGCAATCTGGTCTTCGAGCAATTTGGCGCTCCAGCGTTCGTACTCGGCCTGCTGCCAACCCTTCTTCGTGAACACAACAACGCTGAGCATCGGCTCGCGCACAAGTTCTAGATCATCGCGCTTACGAATTAGGTCAGCGGCTTCTCGGGCCAATTGGCAGTTGGTTTCAACCGCGGCGCGGTATGCGGCAACTCCGTGGGTTGCGAGCGAGAACCACAGTGGCAAACCTCGCGGGCGGCGGGTTAAGTTGATTGCGTAATCGCTGGGGTTCCATTCGCCAGACTCCGCGAGCGTCTCTAGATATTCACCGTGTTGGGTGTGTGCAAGTCTTGCGATTTCGGGATTTCGATAAACCAGTGCACAGGCATCGAACGGCGCGAACAGCCACTTGTGCGGATCGACAATGAAACTGTCAGCAAGTTCTATTCCAACAAAAAGTTCGCGAGTGCTCGGTGCCAAAATTCCGGCGAGCCCGTAGGCACCATCTACGTGAAACCAAATGCGATTTCTCTTGGCAACCTCGCCGATTTGATCAAGGTGATCGACAATTCCAAAGTTTGTTGTTCCAGAGGTTGCAACGATTGCAAAAA
>CAZDKF010000164.1:1060-2534 GCA_964505955.1 uncultured Rhodoluna sp.
ACGTCGACATCCTTGGCCTCGCGCAATGCTGCTTCAACCGCAGCGCCGCTTAGCCGACCGTTGTCATCGGCCTTAGCCGCGATTATGTCCACATCCATGACTCGAGCCGCGGTCTTCAAACTCGAGTGGGCCTCGCTGCTGCAAATGAATGCCCATCGTGCCGATTTACGAGCACCAGTTTTCTCGGCATTGAATCTAGCGGCTACGAGAGCCGAAAGGTTTCCAATTGTGCCGCCCTGAACAAAAACGCCACCTGCAGTTTCGGGCAATCCGGTTTCGCGAACCAGCCACTCGATCACCTGGTTCTCGGCATAGACAGCGCCCGCGCCCTCCATCCAAGAGCCGCCATAAATAGCAGAGGCAGAGACGATTAGGTCAAAGAGTTTCGATGCCTCGGTTGGTGCCGAAGGAATGAAAGACAGATAGCCCGGATGGTCTGTGCTGATGGTTGAAGGGGCCAAGACCTCACCGAAGAGTTCGAGCGCCGCGGTGCCACCCATTCCCTGTTCAGAGATGGTCTGGCCGGCTAGGTCTTGAAGCTCATGCTCTGGCTTTGGCGAATCTAGGGGAGCGGGAGAGTAGCTGAGCCTCGTTCTGGCGTATTCAAAAACCGCCTCACGAAGGTCTCCGGTGACCTCGTGCATCTTTGCGCTCTCTGGCGTGGGCAAGGCGGTTTCCTTCGCTACTCTGCTGTTTTTAAGAGCCTAGCCCACGACTTACCGGTCTTTTTTCTTCGCCCGTCTGGCGATAGAAACGCCGAAACCGAAGACACTAACTGCCAGAAGGCCCCAGAAGAGAAAGCCCTGCTGCTCTGAGATCGCTGAGCAGGATGTCCATCCTTCGGCCTGTGCGGCGACGCAGTTCTTCGAGTTGAAGAACCCAATCATCGACCCCAGTGCGCCGACCAGGGCCACGGTCGCAATCATGGCCCAGCTGTTGTTCTTAATCATTTTTCTCCTGACTAGCGGCAATCTGTGCACGAATGTCATCCATGTCGGCATTTTTAATCGCCTGGATGAGTTCTTCGAGGTTTGGTGCAGGCAGCGCACCGGCTTTGTTCCAGAGCAAGATGCCCTCACGGAAAATCATCAACGTTGGAATCGACGAGATTTCGAGTGCACCCGCCAAATCGCTGTGTGCCTCTGTGTCAACTTTTGCAAAGACCATATCTTTGTAGGTTTCGCTGGCAGCTTCGAAGATCGGGCCGAACTGTCTGCACGGGCCACACCATTCGGCCCAGAAATCGATCAAGACGATTCCAGGCGAAGCCACGGTTTCCTTAAACGAAGCAAAATCTAGCTCTATGGTTGCCACTGTTTACTCCTCGCCGTTTGGGCCACAACAATTCCAACAATTACAAGTGCACCGCCGATTGCCTGCGCAAAGTCAACCAGTTGAGCTAGCCACCAACTTACAATTTTTTGGTGTATATGACGCGAAAAAATGCGTAGCAGTCGCAGTAGCGGCTGCTACG
>CAZDKF010000165.1:0-2528 GCA_964505955.1 uncultured Rhodoluna sp.
GTCGACTGCCGACGGGTATGGGTTTTCGGGCGCAAGACGGTAGTCGGGCGAGACAATGACGATATCCAGCTCTGATGCGGTGCTGGCAAGCAGTGCGTCATCCATGGCTGGTGAACCAATCATCATGCCACCGCCGTGAATGTAGAGCATGGCCGCACGAGTTTTGCTGCCGGTCGGTATGTAGATCCTGAGATTCAAACCTCCCGCGGTTTTCTCTTTCGTGATGGTGATTCCTGCGGGGGTTTTGATTCGGGGCAGCAGTAGTGGCAGAAGCGATCTGGTGATGGCTCGACCCAGTCGGCTGGTCACAGGAAGTTTCGGAAATGAGGCGGTGGCTTTTCTAAGCTCTGGGTGAATCTGGTTGATGTCCATTGTGAATCTCCTAAACGTCTTTGTTCGGTGATTACTCGATTGTTGAAATCAGATGACTGGCTCCATTATGGCTTGTCTGTGGCTAACCCTAATGTTTGGGCATGTTTCGATTTCGGGCGGCCAAGATTGGTCTACTTGTCGCGTTGCTTGTTCTATTCACTGGATGCGCCCACCCCGTTTGGCCACATGCCGACAATAGTGAGCTGCGCTCGGCGATGACTGAGGCCGGTCAGCACTGCGGGCCGCTCGTCGACGATGATGAGACCTGGCCAAGTTTCGACTGCACGTCGGCGGCCAACGACGGATACGTCGTGGTCTATGAGAATCACGAAGAACTCGTTGCCGCGCTATACGTCTACTGTCGTGAGCCGTATGCCGAGTTTGATCAGAATGATTGGGTAACTTCTGCCGGCTACTTTGTTAGGTCAGGCTCGGCGATAATTGACACGCTAAGAAAGCACTTGGATTACGACTTTTACCCGGCGCAGGCTTTCTGTTTCGAGGTATGAGGTAGCAGGAGACCCCGATGGCGTTTGCCGACTTGAGCATCGAGCAGCAAGTTGAGACCATGGTGCCGCTTGCTCGACAAATCATTGACGGCTTTGACCTCGGCGAGTGTGAACTTGAGTCAATCAACCACGAGTTCAATAGCACCTTCAAAGTCACCGCTTCGAGCGGCGAGCGATTCGCACTTCGCATCAACGTCAACTCGAAGCGCACGCTGCCAAATCTGAAAGCCGAGATATTTTGGGTCGGGCAACTCGCAGCGGTTGAGGGTTTGACTGTGCCGACTCCGGTGAAGAACCGAGCTGGCGAATACATTTCAACTGCCTGGCACCCAATTCTTGAGCGCAATCTTCATGCCGTGCTATTCAGTTGGCTAGATGGTGAAGAGCTGGGTGATGAACCAACCGAACAGATGATGCGTGCGACTGGGCGAGCGATGGCAAGAATGCATGCTGCCGCACGAGACACCAGGTTGCCAGAGGGTGCGAGCTTGCCAGTTGTCGACGACATGTGGTGGGGTTACGGTAACTCAGTTGAACCCTCAGATTTAGTCACGCCCGAAGAGAAAGCAATCATTGCGAGAGCCGTCGAGAAAATCGAGGCCATCACTCGCGATCTATATTCACGCAATCGCCCGCAAATCATTCACGCAGACATCCACGGGTGGAATGTGATGTGGCAGGGCAGCGATGTTGCCATCTTCGATTTTGACGACTGCGTTGTCGGCCTGCCAGTGCAAGACATCGCGGTCACCCTCTATTACAACGACACCGATGAGCAAGACGCCGCGTTTCTTGCCGGCTACGAAGAGTTAGCGCCATTGCCCGAATTCAGCCACGATGAGATTTCGGCACTCAAGTTGCAGCGCAGAATCGGTTTGTTGAGCTACATTCTCGAAACCGAGAACCCCGAGCACAGGGCAATGGTGCCAGAGTATTTGGCAAAGACAATTAAGCGCATTGAAGAGGTTTTTGGCCGATAATCGCCAACTCGCGGCCTTATAGGCCAATTCTCTGGGCGCCATGAATTAGTTTTGAACCCATGTGGGTTTTATTACTTGTATCGGTCGCCGGCTTCCTGGCACAGCTCATCGACGGGGCCATGGGGATGGCGTTCGGTGTGACTTCAACTTCGCTTCTGCTGTTTCTGGCTTATAGCCCAGCAGCCGCTTCTGCCATCGTTCACTTAGCTGAGATTGCCACTTCAGGCATCTCAGGCATCGCTCACATTCGATTCAAGAATGTTGATTGGCATGCACTGCTTAAGGTTGCTGTCCCCGGCTCCATTGGTGCTTTTGCCGGCGCAGTTCTTCTCTCGAGCATAGATCTTTCTTCTGCACGCCCTTGGACGGCAACTGTGCTTTTGTGCCTCGGTGCCTTAATTCTCTATCGATTCACACGGCAGGCAATTCTGGGAAAGAAGCGTAGGGCTCGTGCGCGTTGGCTTGCCCCACTTGGTCTGGTCGGTGGATTTATCGATTCAACTGGCGGTGGTGGTTGGGGTCCGGTTGTCACCACCTCGCTCACCGCTTCGAATGCCCTCGAGCCTCGAAAGGCGATTGGAACCGCCAACACTGCGGAGTTTGCAATCGCCTTGGCAGCTAGCATCGGTTTCCTTCTGGGCCTTGGTTCCGAGCAAATTCCCTGGGA
>CAZDKF010000166.1:0-330 GCA_964505955.1 uncultured Rhodoluna sp.
GGGCAGCATGAACCCTTTGTTTGCAATGGTCTGGTACATCATGGCCGATTGCAGCGGGGTCACCGCAAAACCCTGCCCGAACATCGAAACGTACTTCTTGATGCCATCCCACTGGTCGTAGGGCAAGACGAATCCAGAAGCTTCGCCCGGAAACTTTAGCCCCGACTTCTTGCCCATGCCGAAATTCACCAGATAGTCAAAGCGGGTTTTGTCGTCGACAGCTTGGCCGAGCTTCATGATTCCGGTGTTTGACGAGTCGCGCAGCACACCGGCAAGGGTTAGCTTGTCATCAGGGTGCGAGTGCGAGTCGGTCACAATGTAACCGTTGGT
>CAZDKF010000166.1:340-2439 GCA_964505955.1 uncultured Rhodoluna sp.
AGCTGTAAGGGGCAATTACCTGAGTCGCTGGAGTCGCCTTGTTTTGATCTAGCAATGTCGCAGCGGTGATTGTCTTGATTACCGAACCGGGTTCAAATGAGGTTTCGAAGACGCGAGCCTTTCTGCTCGAAGCATCCGTCTTTCCCGGAGCATTCGGATCCATCGTGGGTGCTTCGGCCGCCACGAGGATCTTGCCGGTCTTCACTTCAATCACAACTGCGGTCGCCCAGTCGGCTTTCAGCTTGGCCACGTTCTGCGCTAAAACCTGCTGCGCAAAATACTGCAGGTCGGCATTCAGGGTGAGGTGCACGTTTCGACCGTTGATTGCCTCGGTGGTTGTCACAACGCTGTCTGGAATCTTTACCCAGTCTTCGCTCTTTTCAAAAGACTCGGTGCCATCTTGACCGGCAAGACATTTGTCGTATTGGCTTTCGATACCACCGAATGGCTCGCCATCGGTATTCAGAAAACCGAGCAGGCTTCCGGCTAGCGCACCGCTCGGATAGGTTCTCGAAGATCTCTTGTCGTAATAGAGCCAGGGAATTCCAATTTTTCTAAGTTGGTCGTAGGTTTTTGAATCTACCCCGCGCTTGATGTTCGCATAGTTGCTTGTGCCGGCTATTTTCGCTGCCACATCTTCGGGGGTCATTGCAAGAATGCCTGCGATTTGCGAAACCAACTGACTCACTGGAATCTCTACCGTGACGCCATCAACTGTTTTTTGCAGCGGGCCGACATCCTTGGGAGAAGCGTTGATGTCATACTTCAAAACACTCTTGGCGAGCACTTTTCCGGTCGAGTCAAGAATTTCTCCACGCAATGCCGGAAGCACCTGGGCAACAGATCTGCTCGCTAAAGATTCTTGGTTGATCTCGTCGGCGAGAAGAACCTGAACCTGAAAAAGGCGACCAACAAGGAAGACGGCAATTACTACAATTACGGCAGTAAAAATGCGCAATCTCTTTGCAGGATTTCCTGGCTGCATTTAGCTACCGCCTATGTTGCAACTGATTTAGTGAGTTGGTGAAACTGGAATGGTCTCAGTAGAAAACGCTACTGGCTGGCCAAGCATCGAAGCCTGAGCGACATTGCCAATATTTGCGCTGGCGAGACCCGCGGTTAGAACTGAACGCTCGACAAGCGCGGCCGAGGCGATGTTGTTTCGCGAAACTCTTCCGGCTGAATTCAACGCAGCCTTAGGCTTGCCAAAAACTTTCTGGTCTTCAATTCGCAGAAACACTGGATTTGCATTGGCAATCATGCCCAACTCTGATGCGGCATTTGCCAAATTCTGCTGCGAGCTCAGCGAGTCGACCTGCTGACCTACGATTTGGCTCTGTGTGGTTAGCTCTGCTTTTTCTACCTTCAAGGCCTTCAGCTCGTAAGCGCTCTGTGTCACCGTGATTCCAAGAATTAGCTGGGCAATTTGTGTGATCACAAAACCGAAGAAGACAACCTTTGCGATGCTGAACATTCGCGAACGCGACGGAGAGGGCGCTGCTGCTTGCAATGCGCGTGGTGCAGGGCTCGTAACTCTGCGTGGTGCCGGCAAACGTATTGCGCTCATGCCGCTCTCCGAATTTTTTCTGCCGCGCGAAGTCGAACTGACGCCGCTCTGGGGTTTTGAAGGACTTCTGTTTCACTTGCCTGCTCAGCACCCTTAACCAAGAGCCGCAAAACCGGTGCTTGCTCTGGAAGCTCAATTGGCATGTCGAGTGGTGCAGACGAGGTGCTTGCCGCACTGAGCGCTTGCTTCACGATGCGATCTTCGAGCGACTGGTAGGACAAAATCAGAATTCGACCGCCAAGGGCGAGCGATGCGATTGCCGCTGGCATGGCGTCACGCAAAACATCTAGTTCGCTGTTTACTTCGATTCTCAAAGCCTGAAAAACACGCTTAGCCGGGTGACCTTTGCTCTTGCCAGGGATGAAAGGAACAATCGCGACGATTAGTTTGGCGAGCTCGGCGCTGTTTGAAAATGACTTCGCTTTGCGCTTCTCAACAATTGACGAAGCAATCTGCTTTGCGTAACGCTCTTCGCCAAACTCCTTGAAGATGCGAGCGAGTTCCTGCTCGGAGTAGCTGTTCAAGACCTGCG
>CAZDKF010000167.1:0-310 GCA_964505955.1 uncultured Rhodoluna sp.
AGAGTTAACTCACCAGCGAGGTCTTGGCGGGGATAGCTGACGGTAAAGGTCACTTCTGCCCCGCTGGCATCGACATCGCTGATGCGAAAATCTGCCTTGGCGTCAAAACCAAAAGTCATGACCCTCGGGTGCTGCAGCAATCGGGTGACTCGAGTCGCTCCCGGATCATCTGCATTGATTACAACAAATTCGCTGGCTGCCGCTGCAAACTTGGCAAACTCTCGCTCGAATGCGTCTTCGCTGCCGTAGTGATCGAGGTGATCAGCGTCGACATTCGTGATTAGTGCGGCCGCGGTTTGATAGTGCAAGA
>CAZDKF010000167.1:320-2406 GCA_964505955.1 uncultured Rhodoluna sp.
AACTGCCATCAGACTCGTCTGCCTCTATAACAAAAAGATCGGAGTCACCCTTGGCGGCCGAAGTATCGAGCTGCGCAATCACTCCACCGTTCACGAAACTTGGGCTCGCACCCAGGTTCAAGAGTGCGGTGACAATCATGCCGGTGCTCGTGGTTTTGCCGTGTGCACCGGCAACCGCGACAACTCGGTTCTTTGAAGTTAGATAAGCCAACGCTTGCGATCTGTGAATCACCGGGATACCGCGCTCTTTGGCGAGCAGATACTCGGGATTCGTCGGCCATAGCGCAGAGGTCACCACAACGGTGTCTGGGTTGCCGAGATGACTAGCATCGTGACCGATATGAACGGTTGCACCTAGTTCTCTGAGCGTGGCCACGTTACCCGTATCACGAAGATCGCTGCCGGTTACCTTGTGCCCCATGCCGAGAAAAATCTTGGCGATGCCGCTCATTCCAGATCCGCCAATGCCGACAAAGTGAATGGTGCCGAAGTCTTCTGGCACGGGTTGCGTAAAATCTGGCTTAATCATGAGATCTCTTTAAGGTTAGACCGAGAGCTTTGTTTCATGCCGACACCACACCTTTTATCAAGGCAAGCAGCTGGCTGGTGCCATCGAGGTTTCCGCATCTTCTGGCGGCCGATGCCATTGCATCTAGGTTTTTGGAGTTAGACATTAGCGGCACCACTTGGTTGGCGACGAATTCACGACTGAAGTCACTGTCAGCGACGGTTATGGCTCCACCCGCCGCAAGAACCTCGGTGATGTTCTTCGCCTGTTCGCCGTTGCCAACCGCATAGGGAATGTAAAGAGCCGGCAAGCCGAGTGCCGTGAACTCGCAGACTGTCGAAGCACCGGCACGAGAAACCGCAAAATCTGCCGCAAGAATAGCCAGATCCATACGGTCACAGTAGGCGATTCTGACGTAACCCTTCTCTTTGAGCGGCGCTAAATCAGAGTCGCCACCAACTATGTGCAACACCTGAATGCCGGCTGCCTCGAGCACCTGCATTGAAGATTCGACTACCTGATTTATATGCCTTGCACCAAGTGAACCCCCGGTTACAAGCAAGGTCGGGGTGTCGGCAGCCAGGCCGAAGTGTTTGCGCGCGGCGGCCTGACTTCCGGAGGTTGCGGCATCAACGATTTCTCTGCGAAGCGGCATGCCAACTTGCACCGAATTCTTGAGCGGGGTGTTCTTAAACGCCACCGCAATGACATTTGCTATGCCAGCGCCGAGGCGATTGGCAAGTCCAGGTAGCGCGTTTGCTTCGTGAATCACCAACGGAACTTTTTCGAGAGCAGCGGCCAGGTAGGCAGGCGCGCTCGCATAACCGCCAAAGCCAACCACAACATCGATTTTTCTAGCACGGATGATTCGCCGGCAGGTCTTGACCGCTTTTGCGAACCTCGGCAGAAACGCGATCGCGTAGGCATTTGGGCGACGCGGAAAAGGCAGTTTGGCGATTGTCAGCAGTTCGTAACCGCGCTCGGCAACCAAGCGCGACTCGAGACCTTCTGCCGTGCCAAGCGCAAGAACCTCGGCGGTTGCATCATCAAGGCGAATCGCGTCTGCCACCGCAAGAAGCGGATTAACGTGGCCAGCGGTTCCGCCACCGGTTAGTAGGTAGCGCATCAGCGAGTGACTCTAACCCAGCTCGCCTGGCGCGCCGTGGCAATCGGTCTAGCTTGCGAGTTTCTGCGCTCGATACCGAGCGCGATGCCCAAGGTCGTCAAGGTAATTAGCAGCGAGGTTCCACCGGCCGAGATCAAAGGAAGCGGGACCCCGAGCACCGGAAGGAAATTCAAGACCACGCCGATGTTGATGAATGCCTGAATGGTTATCCATGAAACAATGCCGAGCAGCACATAACGTTCGAATAGTCGATCGGTTCGGTTGAGAATGCGAATCAGCGACATCGCCAATAGCACGAACAGAATAATCAAAATCGAGGCACCAACAAGACCCCACTCTTCACCGACGACCGAGAAGATGTAGTCGTTGTCGACCATCGGAATCCAGTTCCATTTCATCTTGGAATCACCCAAGCCGGTTCCGCCGACACCGCCGGCAGCCAATGCCCAGAT
>CAZDKF010000168.1:0-1590 GCA_964505955.1 uncultured Rhodoluna sp.
GACAAACTCTCGCTCGCGCAGAGACAAGAATTCGGTTCGCACAAATCGGGCAAGGCCCATCCAGGCAAACAATCCCAACATCACCGCCAGCGGCACAACTCCCAGGTTTCCGAACCTGAAGCCAATCACCGCCCCGATGACAAGAGTTGGCATAACGAGGAACATATCAGTAAGGCGCATCAGCACGGCATCGACCACACCGCCGTAGAAACCGGCAATTGCTCCGACGACGGTTCCGATAGCAACACCGAGAAGACCCACGATAAGCATCACCATGAGTGACTGCTCAGCCCCTCGAACCACTAGAGCGAAATAGTCGGTTCCAACGGTGTCCATGCCAAGCGGGTGCGGGCCGATTTGCATGCCCGTGCCGTCAATAAATTCTGGAATGAGGTCTAGGGTCGGGCAGCCTGGAATTCCGTTTGCACACATGCTGGCAACGGCTCCCTCAGGGTCAATCTGGTCGATCTGGTACGGCCACCAGCCCTGAACCGTAATCCTGTTGTTGCTATCACCGAGGTGAATGCCAGAAGCTGTGTAAGAGAAAAGCGTGATGAATATCAACACGATCAGAGAGGTCATCGCCGCTTTGTGGCGAACAAAGCGCCTGAATATGATCTGCCCCTGGCTTAGACCCTCGGTCTCACGCAGAGCAATTTCGTTTTCGTTTTTGTCAAGGGTTGTTTCCTTGTTTTCTTTTTCAGCTGGCATGACTTTACTTTCTGATTCGAATACGTGGGTCTACAACACCGAACAAGAGGTCGGCAGCAAGGTTTGCTGTCACCGTGAGTGTGGCACCGATGATGAACACACCCATAAACAGATTTAGGTCGTAGGAGTTTATGGCTTGATTAAAGAGTGAGCCCATGCCCTTCCAAGCGAAGACGCTCTCTGTGATAATCGCTCCACCGATAACACCCGCAAAGTCGTTCACCAGAATGGTGGTGAGCGGCAACATCGCGTTTCTCATGCCGTGACGCACGATAACGGTGCGCTCATTCAAGCCCTTAGCTCGAGCTGTGCGAATGTAATCCATGTTCAACACTTCGAGCAAGCTGCCTCGAGAGAATCGCACGTAGCCGGCAAACGAAATCAATGTCAATGCCACGGTCGGCAGAATTAGGTGCATGATGCTGTCGAGCCCGCTAATCCAGAAGTTCGCCTTCTGTTCCGGGGTCATCAAGTCGTTTGCCTGACCCAGGGTCGGAACAGGTCGCTGATAAATGGCGTCTGAGTTCATGTAGTCGCTGAACTCCCGCATGAACCGATCGAGAATTATCGGCAGCGTTGCAAGCAAGGCTGTGATGACACCCGTGCGGATGTTGACGCGGCGGTCAATGTTGGCGACGAAGTAGCCAACCATGGCCGAGAGGCCAATCGTCAAGGCAAAGACAGCAAGCACGGTGAGGAAGCTTGCTTCTTCAGTGAGCAGACCCTGCAACGGAAAGTATGCTGCTGTGACGATAGACGCCGAGGCCAAAGCTGTTATGAGCGACGGACGGTTATCAAGACCGGTTGAAATTTGGGTTACCAACGCAGCGAAACCGAAGGCGAAGACACCCACACCGATGATGCCTATGCCCGGATTAA
>CAZDKF010000168.1:1600-2373 GCA_964505955.1 uncultured Rhodoluna sp.
TCAGGTACTGAAGCAGTGCACCGAAACCTAATGAAACTCCGACAAAGACCATCCAGAACCGGCGACGGTTACCGCCCATTATTCCAGCCATGATCAATCCGGCCACCAAACTGAACGGAATTAAGAAGCTCAGCGGAATCTCTGGAGCAGCCAAGAAATCGTTGAATCCGATAGCCATGTACTCCTTGAGCAAAACGGCAACCCAGAAGATTGGAAGCGAGAAAAGCAAGAACGAGATAAAGGTCATCACGTAGTCGAAGCGGCTGTACTGGCGAATAGCGGTAACCATACCGATGGTGATACCGAGCACAATTGCCAAAATTGTCGCAGCGATAACAAGTCTAAAAGTCACAGGAATTGCAAGTCCGATTGCGTCAATTACCGAATAGCCTTGGCGCGTTTCGCCTAGATCAAATTGACCCCAGAGTCCGGCCAATACACCTCTAAACCAGATGAAGTAGCGCAGTGGTGGAGGAACATCCAGGTTCAACTTACGCACCAGGGTGGCCATTAGGTAGTCTTTGTTTTCTTCTGTGCTTTCGGCGAGACCCGATGTCGGATCAGAAGAAATGGCTTGCAAGTTGTAAGCAATGAAGCTCGCACCAAAAATAATGAGAAGCATCATGCTGAAACGTCTGGTTAAGTAAGCAAACAAAAATATCAACCTTGCCGCGGCCACAGTGCCGCACTCGAAATCCTGATCAGTTTCGTGATCCTTGAAAAGTTTAGATGAAGATGGTGAGCCCCTGCCCCAAAAACTGGAAAAAGGGGCA
>CAZDKF010000169.1:0-2368 GCA_964505955.1 uncultured Rhodoluna sp.
GCCGAGCTCAGCGCCAGCATCGGAGCAAGCGGGGTGAACCACCCAAGGCACAGGCTCATTCCGGTGATCAACTTCACATCACCCATGCCGAGGGTTCCGATTCGGTTGATGCCCAAACCAACTGCGAACGCACCCACCGCCCATCCGAGCGCAACCGCCAACCGCGACCACTCGGCACCAACCAAGCAAGCGGCCAGCTGACCAACAAGTGCGATTGGCACCAGCGGCAGGGTGTATTTGTTTGGCAGACGATGTTCGCGAATGTCGGTTCGCGCCAGAGGCCAGGCCACGGCCACAAGGTATGCCGGGCCGAGCCAAGCAAAGACTTCACTCATGCCCCGAAGTTAGTCGGCGACAAGTTTGCTCTCTCGACTTATGCACAACTTTTGGTGAGACCGATTGGCAATTCAAATTGCGTCGCATTCGCTAGCAAAGTCTTGCCAATTACGGCCTCATGAAAGTTGCTAAAAGGCGCTAAAGCCTGCCGACTACTACGGTTCCAGGTTTAACGCTTTTGGTGACAATCGCACCAGCGCCTACCTGCGAGCCCTCACCGACAACAATGTCCCCGAGCACAATTGCGTTAGCGCCAAGAACCACGTTGTTACCGATTGTCGGGTGACGCTTGATTCCGCGCTCGAGAGTTTTGCCACCGAGAGTAACGCCGTGATACATCAAAACGTCGTCGCCAACAATTGCGGTTGCGCCGATTACAACACCCATGCCGTGATCAATAAAAACTCGGCGACCGATTTTTGCCGACGGATGAATTTCGATTCCCGTCCAAAACCTTGACCACTGCGAGAGCAGGCGACCGACCAAACGCCATCCGAGCTTCACATAGAAGAACGATGAGATGCGGTGCCACCACACGGCGTGTAGGCCGGGCGACGAGAGCAACAGTTCAAGCTTGCTCGTGGCGGCTGGGTCGCGGTCGTATGCTGCTGAAATGTCTTCGCGCATGCGAGCGATAAATGATTTAGAGATTACTGCTCCATTAGGTCTTCATACATGACCGTCGAAAGGTAACGCTCACCGAACGACGCAAGAATTACAACAATAGTTTTGCCTGCAAATTCCGGCCGCTTGGCAACCTGAATAGCCGACCACGCTGCGGCACCAGACGAGATTCCACCAAGGATGCCGTCATCGGTAGCTAACCGCCTGGCATAGCGAAGGGCATCCTCGTTGGCCACGTCGATTACCTCGTCGTAGACAGTGCGGTCGAGCACGTTCGGAATGAAGTTTGCGCCGATTCCCTGAATCGGGTGTGGGCCTGGCTCTCCGCCGTTCAAGAGCGCATTGGCCGCTGGCTCAACGCCGAAGATCTTGATGTCGGGCTTCAGCTCGCGCAAACGCTGGCCGACTCCGGTGATGGTTCCGCCAGTGCCGATGCCCGCCACGAAGGCGTCGATGTTGCCTTCGGTGTCGCGCCAGATCTCTTCGGCGGTGGTTCTGCGGTGAATCTCAGGCCCTGCCGCGTTCTCAAACTGTCGCACGAGCACGTGGTCTGGCTTCTGGCCAAGGTCTTCTGCGGTCGCCACAGCGCCCCTCATGCCCTCTGACTTGGGCGTGAGCACAAGTTCTGCCCCATAGGCACGGATAAGCGCCCTGCGCTCTTTTGAGACCGATTCGGGCATTGTGATGACTACGCGGTAGCCGCGGGCAGCGCCGACCATGGCCAGGGCGATGCCGGTGTTTCCAGAGGTCGCTTCAACGATGGTTCCGCCTGGCTTTAGGGCACCCGCAGCCTCGGCTGCGTCGACCATGGCGATCCCAAGACGGTCTTTCACACTGCTTGACGGGTTGTAAAACTCGAGTTTGGCCAAGATTCGACCCTGAGCACCTTCTGCAATGCGATTCAGCTGAACCAGCGGGGTGTTTCCGAAAGCCTCGGTTATGTCGTTGAAGATGCGTTTGGTCATGGGTCGAGTTTAACCCGCCTACAGCCCACCCGCCAGCCCAGAAGCAGGCGGTGACATTTTGTTACGGGCTAGCGATCGAGCATTTCGGTGACGAGACCGGCGATAGCCGAGCGTTCGCTGCGGGTCAAAGTTACGTGCGCGAAAAGCTTGTTGCCCTTGAGTTGCTCAACCACCGAGGCGATGCCGTCGTGACGCCCAACTCGCAGGTTGTCTCGCTGCGCAACATCGTGAGTCAGCACCACGCGCGAGTTTTGACCGATGCGCGAAAGCATGGTGAGCAAGGTGTTGCGCTCGAGCGACTGCGCCTCATCGACAATCACAAAGGCATCGTGCAGTGAACGCCCACGGATGTGTGTCAGCGGCAGCACCTCGAGAATTGAGCGATCGACAACGTGATCGATTACCTCTTTCGAAACCAACGGGCCTAGGGTGTCAAAGATTGC
>CAZDKF010000170.1:0-2332 GCA_964505955.1 uncultured Rhodoluna sp.
AACCGTTGTGGTTCCGGTGACCGAGCCACCATTCGACGAACCGCCACAGGTGGCCTGTGGGCAGACCGCAACTGTTACCTGAGTCGAGTTGTCGCTTGTGGCTGGGTTGCCGAAGCGGTCACGAACCTGCAGAACAGGATAGTTGTTGGCCGGCAGAGTTGCACCCGAAATGCCACCGACTGGTTGGCTCAAGACAACAACGCGGTATGGCGCTGCGTGGGTCAACACAATCGGGTTCGAGGCCGGTGACTGAATCGCGCCAGCGGCGAAGCCAAGGGTGTAGCTCACGCCAGGTGTTCCAACCAGGTTCAACGAATCGAACGTCACGACACCGCCGATAGCTGTTGCAGTCACCTGAGCTAGAGACCCGTTAGTTCCGGTTCGAATCGAAGCGGTAACGACAGTCGTGTTGTCGCTCGTGGTTCTGTTTAGATACTGGTCGAGTAATTCGAGAACCGGCTGCGTCACCAGGTCTTCACCAGTCGCGGTGCCAACCGGCTGGGTGACCCAGCGCAGAGTTGTTGCTGTGTCGTGCGTCACCTCAAGTGCAGCAGAAGTTGCAGTTGCGAGTGAGCCGCTGCTAAAGATGAGCGTGTAGTTTGCCTGCGGGATCGCGGTGAGCTTCAGACCAGCGAACGTTGCAACTCCGTTTACCGCGGTGGCAGTGAGGTTGCCAGAAAGTGTGCCGCCTGTGCCGCTTGCAATCGCAACAGAAACAACCGTGCTGCTGTCAGACAAAACAACGTTGTTGTAGAAGTCAAGCAACTGAACCGCAGGCTGTGTGCCAAGGTTCTTTCCGGTGACCGCACCAACCGGTTGAGTAATAATCGCAAGCTGCGTCGGAGCACCGGCCACCACTGTGAAGTTGTTTGAGTTAGCGGCAACTAGCGGCGACGAAGTGAATCCGAGCTTGTAGTTAACCGATGGGGTTCCGGTTAGGGCCAGGTCGGTGAATGTAACGACACCGTTGACCGCGGTAAGAGATCTCGCACCGGCGAGCGTGCCGTTCGCACCACTAGAAATTGCCGCGGTAACAACGGTTGTGTTGTCGCCAATCACGCGGTTTCCATAGAAGTCTTGAACCTCAACTACCGGCTGAGTGGTTAGCGCCAAAGCGGTTTGACCGGCAACGGGCTGAGTTGTGATCGCAAGCTGGTAAGCCGTGTTGTTGGTCACGGTGAACGAAGCGCTGGTTGCCGCGGTGAATGCACCAGAAGCAAACTGCAAGGTGTATGCCGTGCCAGGAGTTCCAACCAGGCGAACGTTGTTGAAGGTGGCCACACCGCCAACAGCGGCAACCGAGGTCTGACCCGAGGTCAGGCTTCCGGTAGCGCCAGAGGCCACAGAAACATTGACAGTTGCGGTGCTCGAGGTGGCAAGGTTGTTGAAGCGGTCGCGAATCTCAACGACCGGCTGGGTGGCTAGCTGGTCTCCGGTTGCGTTGCCACCGACAACATTTGTCGTGATCACTAGTTGGCTGGCGTCTGCGTGAGTAATCGTGAAGTTCGAAGAAGTCACCGAAGTCAGCGAGCCGCTTGCAAAGTTCAGTGCGCTGGTGCCTGGCAGGGTAACGATGTTCAACGCTGCGAATGTTGCAACACCGTTGACTGCGCTAACAGTGGTGCCACTCAAAACATCGCCGGCACGAGGAGTGACCATCGAAGCGGTTACCGCCGCGGTCGAATTAGCAACCAGGTTGCCATAGGCATCAAGCACACGGATGACCGGCTGGGTGCCGAGGTTGTCGCCGGTCTTGCCGCCAACCGGCTGAGTCGACACAGCAAGTTGTGTTGCGTCACCGTAGGTTACTGCGATGCTCTGCGAGTCACTCAGCGCCGGTGTTGCGATGGCGAAGGTAATTGTGTAGCTCCCGCTAGTTGCGCCGATTCCAAGGTTTACGAAAGTTGCAACACCCTGAGTCGCTGCAACCGAAGCGGAACCAATCAGTGCGCCGCCCGAAGAAATTGTTGCTGTTACGGTTGCGCCACTCGCACCGTTAGTGGTGACAGTGTTGCCGTAGGCATCCTTGAGGGTGATAACCGGCTGGGTGGTAAATGCGATTCCAGCGCGTGCTCCGGAAGCAGGTGTCGAAACAACTAGCTGAGTAGCAACGTTGTTGGTCACCGAAATCGAATCGCTGTCGGCCGATGTAATTGCCGCGGTGGTGAACTTCAACTTGTATGCAACGCCAGGTGTTCCAACTAGTTGCAAGTTTGTGAATGAAACAACACCGGCGTTTGCCGTGGCAGTCAAGTTGCTTAAGGTTGCGCCCACGCCACTTGCAACGCTCGCGGTGATAACGCTCGAGCTATCGCTGGTTACGCGGTTTCCG
>CAZDKF010000171.1:0-2097 GCA_964505955.1 uncultured Rhodoluna sp.
GAATTCATGTATGCCTTGTAAGCAATCGAAAGACCACCGAGGTCACCGATGTTTTCACCAATTGTGAGTTCACCGTTTACCTTGTGTGAGTCATCGAGCTGCGCTGGCGAAAGTGCTGCGTACTGATCGATTAGGTTCTTGGTGCGCTTCTCGAATGCGGCGCGATCTTCGTCGGTCCACCATGACTGAAGTGCTCCGTCGCCGTCATACTTCGAGCCCTGGTCGTCGAAACCGTGGCCGATTTCGTGACCGATAACTCCACCGATTGCTCCGTAGTTAACGGCATCATCGGTGTCGAGGCTAAAGAACGGTGGCTGCAAAATCGACGCCGGAAATACGATTTCGTTGAAGCCAGGGTTGTAGTAAGCGTTGACTGTCTGCGGTGTCATGAACCACTCGTCGCGGTCGATTGGCGAACCAATCTTGGCAACCTCAATCTTGGTGACAAAGGCTGCAACGCGGCGAATGTTGCCAACCAGGTCGTCGCGGTCAATCTCTAGGTCTGAGTAGTCACGCCACGTCACCGGATAAACGATCTTCGGGGTGAGCTTGTCGAGCTTGACCAGGGCCTTCTTCTTGGTCTCGTCAGTCATCCAATCGAGAGCAAGAATGCTCTCGCGGTAAGCCTCAATCAAATTCTGCACGAGCTCATCCATGCGCGCCTTCGCGGCAGGAGGGAAGTGCTTCTGAACATAGATTTCACCAACGGCCTCGCCGAGTGAACCTTCGACTGCCTGAACCGCGCGCTTCCAGCGAGCTCGCATTTGTGGCTGACCGGTTAGCTTGCGTCCGTAGAAATCGAAACGTGCGTTTACAAAACCTTCGCTCAGGTATGGAGCCATCTGACTGATGACGTTGAACATCAACCAAGATTTCAAAGTTTCTAGGTTTGCGTCAGAGAACATCTCGCCGAAGCCGGTGAAGAAGCTCGGAGTCATGACCACACTCTCGGCCAATACCTTGTTGTCGAAACCGGCACCGTCGAGCCACAACTGCCAATCGAAGTTTCCACTTAGCTTTTGTAGTTCGTCGAAAGACTTTAGGTTGTAGGTCTTTTCTGCATCGCGAGTCTCAACGACGCTCCAGTGGTGCTTCGCGAGCGCGGTCTCAAATTCGAAAATGTTCTTCGCGTGCGCAGCAGCTTCATCGGCAGACCAACCTGCAAGTTCAAACATCTGTGCGATGAAAGGAACGTATGCGTCCCTGATCTCTGCGTACTTCTCGTCGCGGTAGTAAGACTCATCTGGAAGTCCGAGGCCGCCCTGGTAGAAGTTGACCAAGTAGCGAGTTGGGTCACCCGGATCGTTGTTGACATACATGCCAAAGAATCCGTCGATGCCCTGCACCGAGATCTCGCCGAGAAGTTTGTTTAGCTCAGCAACCGAAGAAAGTTTTTCGATGCGAACAAGATCGTCGGCAATCGGTGCTTTGCCATATTCATTGGCACGTTCTTCATTCAAGAACGAACCATACATATCGCCAATCTTTTGGCTGACTCCTGGTTTTGGATTCTTCGCGGCGTCCTCGAGAATTTCACGAACCCGCTCTTCGCTGAGGTCGCGCAGAATCATGAACGATCCGTAGATCGCCTGGTCTGCAGGAATCTCAACCTCATCTATCCACTTGCCATTTGTGTGGCGAAATAGGTCGTCCTGAGGGCGAACGCTGGTGTCGAAGTTAGCAATGTCTAGGCCGGGCTTGATTGTCATAGTGCCAAGGCTACAATTTTTATGTGGAACTTCAAAAAATCATTCTTTACTACGGCTTCGCGCCAGTGGCTGACCCAGAGACCCTAAAGCTCTGGCAAAAGACTCTATGCGAGTCGTTGGGGCTAAAGGGTCGAATTCTGATCTCAAAGCACGGCATCAACGGCACCCTCGGTGGCGATATGTCGGCCCTAAAGAAGTATGTTCGTGCCACAAAACAGTTTCCTGGCTTCGGAAAGATCGATTTCAAGTGGTCTGAGGGCACCGGCAACGACTTTCCGCGACTGAGCGTCAAAACCCGCAAAGAATTGGTGGCTTTCGCGAGCCCAGATGAGATTAAGGTCGATAAGTCGGGCGTAACCAACGGCGGCAAGCACCTGAAGCCCGCCGA
>CAZDKF010000171.1:2107-2327 GCA_964505955.1 uncultured Rhodoluna sp.
GTCAACAAATTGGTCGAAGAGCGCGGCGATGAGGTGGTCTTTTTCGACGGCCGAAACGCCTTCGAGGCCAAGATCGGCAAGTTCAAGAACGCCATCGTGCCCGAGACCGACACCACGCACGACTTCATCCGTGAGCTAGAAAGCGGCAAGTACGACCACCTCAAAAACAAGCCGATCGTTACCTATTGCACAGGCGGCATTCGCTGCGAGATTCTCTCGG
>CAZDKF010000172.1:0-1754 GCA_964505955.1 uncultured Rhodoluna sp.
TCGGGCATCAAGGCCCGCATCGAGCACGAAGACTAGATCGTTTAGCTAGCCGATAAACGTTTCGACGTTTACGATTTTCACCGCAAACACCTTGCCGTTTGGTGCGGCATACGAGGTTTCGTCACCCACGGCTAATCCGTGAATTGCAAGACCGAGTGGACTCTCTGGGCTGAACACATCGATCTCGATGCCCTCGCTGATTTCAGGGCTGCCGAGCAAGAATCGCTGCTCGTTGCCGTTGAGGGTTAGCGTCACAATTGTTCCGGCTTCAACTGTGCCGTTTGATACGCGTTCGTCGTCGACAATCGCGGTTGCAAGAATCTGCTCGAGTCTGTTGATGCGCATCTCGATTTTGCCCTGCTCTTCGCGAGCTGCGTGGTATCCGCCGTTTTCTTTAAGGTCGCCTTCATCGCGAGCCTCTGAAATCTTCTTAGCGATTTCTTTGCGGCCATAATTGATTAGTTGCGAAAGCTCTGCGGCCAAGCGATCGTAGGCCTCTTGGGTGAGCCAGGTGCCTTCGGGTGCGTCAGTCATAATTTCTCAAGTTTATTTGAACCAGCAGTCTTTCGTAACTCCCGTTACGCCAAGACCCGTGGTGTTCACCATCACGGTTTGCTCGAGATTCGAGTTACTCAAGAAGGTCACCTCGCGATAACCGACCACGGCATAGCGAATATCGAGAACCTCAACCTGGCACACCACCGGATCTGGCCGAGGGCGTTCAACCAAAATTGTGACCTCGGTCTGCTTTTCGTCGATCACCAAGAAGCTCTGCACCTCAGCGGTCACGCGGTTGGCTCCATAGGCGGTAACCGCGACCGCCCAGATCAAGAAACTCACCAGCAGGGTGGCAGCAAGCACAGTTGCGATGCGGCGTTCACGCGCCTTGCCTTGGCTAGAGCGCCCGTAGCGCTGGGCCAGCAGTTCGTCTTGATTCATTGCCTTAAGGCTACCTTTTAGCGGCGATACTAGAAGCATGCTGATTTTTACATCAACTCCGACCCCAACCTCAGACCCGGCAACGACTTTTTACAGCCCAGGCACCGTGGGATTCTTGGCCGTGGCCTTCATCACTTTGGCGGCTGTTCTAATTGTGGTTGATATGGTTCGCCGAGTTCGGCGCGTGCGATACCGCGCCGAGATTCAAGAGAAGCTAGCGGCCGAAGCTGCCGGCGATGGGGTTAAGGGCGATTAGCAAAGCGGCGGTCCAGTGGCTCATGAAAGCCAAGACCGTCAGCGAGTGAAAGATCTCGTGAAAACCGAAAACACCCGGAAACGGATTCGGCTTCTTTAGCGCGTAAACAACGCCACCAATTGTGTAGGCGAGGCCTCCGGCGAGAATAAGAATCATCATCGCTGCGTTGGCGTTCATGAAGTCAACGATGTAAACGAACGCCGCCCAACCCATGCCGATATAAATCGCGACAATCAGCCAGCGCGGCGCACCGACCCAGAAGACTCTAAAGAATATTCCTAGGATGGCCGTCGACCATATAACAATGATCAGCGGCAAAGCCTTCTCTTGTTGCAGAGCAAGAAGCGTGATTGGTGTGTAAGAGCCCGCAATCAAAACAAAGATGTTTGCGTGGTCGAAGCGTTTGAGCAGCATGTAGGTTTTTGGCTTCCAATTGAAGCGGTGATAAAGAGCAGATGTGCCGAAAAGCAAGAACGAGCTAGCAAAGAAAATCGCGCTTGCTGCCTTGGCAACAGCGCCATCGGCAAGAACAATCAGCACAATTCCGCCGGCGATAACT
>CAZDKF010000172.1:1764-2281 GCA_964505955.1 uncultured Rhodoluna sp.
GACTAGTGGAAGCACACCCGTGTGAATCCAGCCGCGCCAGGTTGGCTTTACATTTTGGGTCGGCTCGCTTAGGCCGTTGCTGATTGGCAAACTCATATGCCAACCCTATGCCGACTTTTCTGCAGTTTTCGGTATAGTTTGCTTCTGTACGTTCAAGGGGAAATCATGAGTGACAACAATCCGCAAGTTGTTTCGAGAGCAAGCGGTTTGGCCGTTTCCTCAATGGTTCTGGGAATCGTGGGATTAGTGCTCGGATGGACGGGTTTCTTCGCCATCGGCCTCGTTCTTGCAGTTGTTTTCGGGCATGTTGCAATCAAAAAAATTAATGCAAATGGCTCTAAAGGCAAAGGAATGGCTGTCGCCGGCCTTTCGATGGGCTACGTCGGAATTGGAATCGGTGCTATCGCATTGATCATCGGTCTCTCGACGGTAGGTTCGGGCTCTAGTTCTGAAGCAACCTCAGATTCAAATGTTGAACAGACCGATCCGGTCGTTGGTGTTGGTGGAACCATAACCG
>CAZDKF010000173.1:0-2266 GCA_964505955.1 uncultured Rhodoluna sp.
TCTGAAATTGCTTGGCTACAAGCTGGAACCTCGGTAAGAGGAACCGCACGACCACCGACGAAAACTTTTCCGTTAACCGCGTCAGTGAGCATGAAGTTGTAACGACCCTTGTCATCTTGAACGAGTTTCACGTCATACTGTGGTGCGCCTTCGACAGGTCCGAAGCCCGCAGCCTTGATTGCAGAGACTGCCAAGTTTTGATCACCGTTGTGATACGAGCCGTAGTTTGTAAAGGCCGTGTAAGCGCTGAAGAAAAGCACATACACCTGAAAGGCAATCAGCAAGATGACACCTGGTGCTAGATACTTTGCTGGCAATCCGCCGCGACGCAGGTACAACCAGTTGACAATCAACATGCCGATAATTGCGATGGCAACTGGGAGCCACTGTTCGCGCATAAAAAGCACAAAGGCGACAAAGATTGTTAGCGCATCGAGAAGTGCAAGAAGCACGATCTTGATGATTGTGCCTCTGAGGCTCGGGGTTCCGCCATCGTAAAGTTGCTTTACAGATTTGCGCTTTACGTTACTGGCATCGAGACCGCCTGAGAACGGGTTGGTCATGAAGCATCCCTCCCTGGATGTTGCAAACTACATAAACCCTATTCGCAAAATCGCATCTAATTTTGCTGTTTCGAAAGTTCGTTACCCTATCGAAACTGAAGGCCGTTGCCCAAAAAGATCGGCCTAAAAAGAAGTGGAGCCCCGGTTTCCCGGAGCTCCACTCGAGCTTTGCGTTTCTGAATTAGCCCTTGATTGATGCCTTGATGGCGTCAGTCATGGCCTTCCAGTCAGCTGCAGGGTTGGTTGACTTGCCAGTTAGCAACTTGGCTTCAGTCTTGCCCCACTTGTCCCAAACGCTGTCCATCGCAACGATGTTAGGCATTGGAACCGCACGAGCACCAGCAGCAGCAAACGCCTTGATTACTGGGTCGTTTGAAGCAACTGCTAGAGCAGCCTTGTTTGCAGGTGAGAAGCTGTCGATGTTGAAGTAGCTAATTCCAGCTTCCTTACCAGCAAGGCTGGTCAACAACTGGGTTGCTAGTACAACGTCGGTTGATGGGCTGTTCGAAATGAAGCCACCCTTTGCACCCATGAACTGCTGAGCAGGCTTGCCACCGAATGATGGGATAGCCGAAACAGCGTAGTCCTTGTTGATTACTGACTTGGTGGTGCACTTCGGGTTACCGTTCTCGATTTGCGAGATGGGCCATGGGCCTGTGATCCAGTACTTGACCTTGCCAGACTTGATGTCACAGTTCATGTCATCCCAGCCCTTGCCAGCCTTAGCGAAGAACTTCTCGCCCTTGGTTGCTAGGTACTGTGCGAACTTAACACCGGCAGCGTTGTCCATGCCCAGTGTTGAGGTCCAACCCTTTGAGGTTGACTCGAATACTGGAGCACCGAATGAGCTCTGAACTGGGTAGAAGTGGTATGGGTCTCCACCGGTTGCCGAGTAACCAATCTGGAGTTCACCATTCTTGATCTGTGCACCAGTAGTTGGGGCCTTTGGAGCTGCCTTCAAGTTGCGAACGAGAGCGATGTTCTCGGTGTAGAACGGCAGACCGTACTGCTTGCCACCGAACAAGAATGCCTGCATGGCGTTGGTTGCAATCGATGCGCTTGTTGCGCTTGCAACGGTAATCGGACGAAGAACACCGGCTGCTGCGAGGCTGCCGGTCCAGTCGTGAGCTGCACCGATTAGAAGGTCTGGGCCGGTTCCTGCAGGAACCGCAGTCTTCATGGCGTCGCGAACGGTGCCGAAGTCTTTACCGGTGAGGGTTACAGTGACGCCGTTTGCCTTTGCCCAGGCGTCAACCGATGGTTTGAAAGTCGCCACGCGGGCGCTGTCTACCCAAACCAACAGGGTAGGGGTGTTAGCGATGGCTGGGGTGCTTACTGCAAGCATTGATCCCGCTGCCAAAGTCGCTACTGCAGCTGCAATGCTGCTCTTGCGGATCTTCATTTGTTACCTTTCGAACTACGTAGTTGAAGGACTTGCAATCAAGTCCCTTCTATCAAACCCCCTAACCTTAACTCTTCGCAACTTGACGGCTAATTTTGGGATAACGGATTTATCACGATGAACTGAAAGAAAACGGCGTGAAAGGTGCGAGTTTTCGGGGTTCTAGGCCAACTTGACCGAGCCTTTTGGAATAGATTAGAGGCCATGTCTAAGTCGCCAATTTTGTATAAAACCGCAGAAAACCCCGAATGGTGGCGTTCAAGCGTTATCTACCAGATATACCCGAGAAGCTTTGCTGATG
>CAZDKF010000174.1:0-2245 GCA_964505955.1 uncultured Rhodoluna sp.
CTGAAGCGCGCAGCAACACCAGGCGGAAAGCCATCGCCAGCCCACTGCTTGATTACGCCGAAACACATGCCCTTGCCGTCTAGTTTCATAGCTGCTGCGGTCATCGAACCGAGTGACTCTGGCAATGAGGTGCTGTCGTGCGGATCGTGACCAGCTATTACGTCTTGCAACATCGCGGCATCGAGAACGTTGCGCGCTACCGGGCCAATCTGGTCGAGCGAAGATGCAAGAGCAACTAGGCCATAACGCGAGACCGCTCCATATGTTGGCTTGGTGCCAACTGTTCCGGTAACCGCACCTGGAAAACGAATCGAACCACCGGTGTCAGAACCGATTGCGAGAGGTGCTTGGAATGAAGCGACGACAGATGACGAACCTCCGCCAGAGCCACCAGGAATGCGAGTGAGATCCCACGGGTTCTTCGACGGACCAAAAGCACTGAACTCGGTTGATGAACCCATCGCGAATTCGTCGAGGTTGGTCTTGCCGAGAATTGGCATGCCGGCTGCGCGAAGTTTCTTGACGACGGTTGCGTCGTAAGGCGGCTGCCATCCCTGAAGAATTTTTGAACCAGAAGTTGTTGGTGCATCGATTGTCGCAAGGTTGTCTTTCACCGCGATTGGCACACCGGCCAAAGGTGATGAAACTTCGCCGGCGGCACGCGCACGGTCGGCCTCGGCTGCTGCGATTAGTGAAGCCTCTGGGCTTTGGTAAAGGTATGAGTGAACAGCTGCATCAACTGCATCGCTGCGCTCGAGGTGCGCGCGGGTTACCTCGACTGATGAGACTTCGCCCGAGCTAATCAGCGCGGCAAGTTCGCTTGCGGTTTTGCGAATGAGATCGGTCATGGCCTACTCCTCATCCAAGATGGCGTTTACTTTGAAACGGCCGTCTGCGCTGTCTGGAGCGCCCGATAGAGCTTCAGCCTGGCTGAGCGATGGCTCGACCACGTCTTCGCGAAACACGTTTGCCATGGCAATCGGGTGGCTGGTCGAAGGGGTGTCAGCGTCGATGGCTTTGCTGACGTGTGCGACAGAGTCAGCAATCACGGATAGCTGCTTGGTGAACTGCTCGACTTCTTCGTCAGAGACGAGAATTCGAGCGAGGCCAGCCAAATGGCGCACTAGCTCGGGGGTAATTTCAGACATTAGGGCTCTCTCAGAATGAGGGATGTTTACCCGCTAAGTTTACCCGACAGCCCGTTTCGGCGGTGTTTCAGGCTTCAAGCGCCCAGCCTGCGCACAAACTCGTCTTCGTCGATGACCTCGACCCCAAGTTCTTCGGCCTTGGCCAGCTTTGAGCCAGCATTCTCGCCCGCAACCACGAACGAAGTCTTCTTCGACACCGAACCGGCAGCCTTGCCGCCGTTCGAGATGATGGCTTCTTCTATGCCTTCGCGGGTGAATTGCTTGAGCGATCCGGTTGCGACGATGGTGAGGCCGCTGAACTTGCCGCCCTCTGTAACCGCGGCACCCGGACCTGCATGCCCTTCGATGTGAAGCAGTACTCCGGCAGCGCGCCACGACTCGATTATCTCGACGTGCCAGTCAACCGCGATCCAGTCTTTTATCGAAGCCGCGAGAGTCGCGCCAACACCTTCAACCTGGCTGAGCTCTTCTGCTGTCGCCGAGAAAATAGCATCGAGCGAACCGAAGTGATTGCTAAGCGATCTTGCCGCAACCGGGCCAACGTGACGAATTCCGAGAGCTGTCAAGAGTCGCCAAAGCGGTCGGGTTTTTGCTTCTTCGAGATTGCGCAAAAGTTTGAGTGCTGTTTCTGAGGGGGTGCCGTCTTTTTTCTTAAACAGATCATCGGTTAACTGATCAAGAGTCAGACTGAAAATCGCAGCCTCAGAAGTCAAGATTGCTTTACCATCGTTTGTGCGAGTTAGCGCATCTGCCGCAACATCACCAAGTGCCTCGATGTCGAGAACACCTCGAGAGCCGATGTATGCGATTCGCTCGCGCAACTGAGCTGGGCAACTCTTGTGATTGCTGCAGCGAAGATCTATGTCACCATCGGCCTCTTGATGCAGCGGCGCGTTGCACTCGGGGCACTTTGTTGGCATCACAAATGCTCTCTCGCTGCCATCGCGCTTCTCGATAACCGGGCCGAGAATTTCAGGAATCACATCGCCCGCTTTGCGAAGCACAATTGTGTCGCCAATCAGAATGCCTTTTGCCTTAACCACGTCTTGGTTGTGCAGGGTTGCAAACTCAACGACCGAACCGGCAACCTTCACGGG
>CAZDKF010000175.1:0-2182 GCA_964505955.1 uncultured Rhodoluna sp.
GTTTCAAAAGTCGGCCGGGGCGATGCCGACTTTTGAAACGCGAATATCGTCTGCGAGCAACCGGTTGAGTTTGTATGCGATGTCATCGATGGTCTCGCGCCCGAGTCTGGCCAGCTGGCTCTCGGATAGGTCGAAGTGCGCCACCTGGTTGAGCGCGTGAACACCGGCATCTGTGCGCCCAGCGACCCGCAGCGAAAAGTCAATCTCGCTCTCGCCGAAGATCAGAGTTAACGCTTCGAGAAACGCACCCTGAATTGTGCGCAGGTCTGGTTGCTTCGACCAGCCAAAGAAGTCGGTTCCGTCATAACCGAAGTCAATTCTTAAACGAGTGAACCCGTCGACATTTAGGTCAACGGGCTCGCTCATGAGAATTGAGATTACTCTGCTTTGGTCTCTTCTGCAGCAGCTTCTTCGGCAACAGCCTCAGTTGCTTCTGCCTCAACCGCTGCTTCTGCTTCGGCTGGCGCTTCGACCGCAGCTTCGGTTTCAACTACTGCTGCTTCTTCAGCAACTTCGGTTGAAACTTCTTCTTCAACTGCAGCGTCTGCAACAGCAATAGCTGCTCCAGCCTTAACCGCGTTGCTTAGCTTGGTCTTGTTTGCCTTTGGCTTTGCGTTCACTGGCTCTAGAACAAGTTCGATTAGAGCCATAGGAGCGTTGTCGCCCTTGCGGAAGCCGAGCTTGGTGATGCGAGTGTAGCCACCCTGGCGGTCTGCGACCTGAGGTGCGATGTTGGTGAACAACTCGTGCACAACTGAGCGCTCGGTTAGCTGAGCGATTACACGACGACGAGATGCCAGGTCTCCGCGCTTTGCGAAGGTGACTAGGCGCTCTGCCAATGGACGCAGGCGCTTGGCCTTGGTCTCGGTGGTAGTGATCTTGCCGTGCTTGAACAATGAGGTTGCCATGTTGCGAAGCATTAGACGCTCGTGAGAAGGTCCGCCTCCGAGACGTGGGCCTTTGGTAGGTGCTGCCATTAGATTTCTCCTCTTGGATTAGCTAGCGGCTTATGCCTGCTGGCCGTCTTCATCGTCGTAGTTTGAGCTGAAGTATGTAGCGTCAAAGCCCGGAACAGAGTCACGGAACTTTAGGCCCATTGAGGTGAGCTTGTCGCGCACCTCGTCGACCGACTTGCTACCGAAGTTGCGAATGTTCATCAACTGGTCTTCTGAAAGGTTGATCAACTCTGCAACAGTGTTGATTCCCTCGCGCTTTAGGCAGTTGTATGAACGAACGGTTAGGTCGAGGTCTTCGATTGGCATTGCCAACTCTGGTGAAAGGTTTGACTCAACCGGAGCTGCTCCAAGCTCGATACCTTCTGCTGCCTCGTTCAACTCTTTTGCAAGACCGAACAGTGCAACCAAGGTGCTACCAGCTGATGCAAATGCGTCATCCGGTGCCATAGATGGTTTGGTCTCAACGTCAACAACTAGCTTGTCGAAGTTGGTGAACTCACCCGCACGAGTTGCCTCGACGCGGTATGAAACCTTGAGAACTGGTGAGTAAATCGAGTCGATTGGAATCCAGTCGGCATCTGCGTTTGGGTTGCGGTTCTGTGAAGCCTGAACGTAGCCACGGCCACGCTCGATGGTTAGCTGCAACTCGAACTTTGCCTTGCCGGTGATGGTTGCGATTACCAAGTCTGGGTTGAAGATCTCAACGCCGGCCGGAACCTGAATGTCGGCAGCGGTTACGGTGCCTGCGCCATTCTTGATTACGTGTGCAACCACTGGCTCATCGTTGTCGCTCGAAACTACGAGCTCCTTGATGTTCAAGATGATTTCGGTGACGTCTTCTTTTACGCCATCGATGGTGGTGAATTCGTGCTTGACTCCAGCAAAACGCACGTTGGTTACTGCTGCACCAGGAATTGATGAGAGCAATGTGCGGCGGAGTGAGTTACCTAGGGTGTAACCGAAACCTGGCTCGAGTGGCTCGAGGGTGAAGGTCGCGCGGTTCGCACCGGTTGAGGTTGACTTCAATGTTGGGCGCTGTGCAATTAGCACTATTTATTCCTTTCACAAAGACATCCACTATTTGATGTCTAGTTTTTGAACCCCGCAGTGGCCACTGCGAAGCTTGTTGCTGTGTAAGTTTTTGCTTAGACGCGGCGACGCTTTGGAGGGCGGCATCCGTTGTGAGCCTGTGGGGTCACGTCAGAGATTGGACCGACCTCAAGACC
>CAZDKF010000176.1:0-2149 GCA_964505955.1 uncultured Rhodoluna sp.
GGACACCACCATGGATCCGGCGAAGCGAACTTTGCTTCAGATAACTCTTGATGATGCAGCGCGTGCCGACGCAATTTTCAGCACACTGATGGGCGATGACGTAGAAGCGCGTCGAACCTTTATTCAGCAAAACGCAAAAGACGTTCGCTTCCTAGATATCTAAAAAAGCGAAAAGGGCAGAATTCTCATGGCAGACGACGAAGTAACCACTACCCCACACGACAATATCGAGCAGGTCGACCTTCAGGTCGAAATGCAGCGAAGCTACCTCGACTACGCGATGAGCGTTATCGTGGGTCGCGCGCTGCCAGACGTGCGCGACGGTTTAAAGCCGGTGCACCGACGTGTGATCTATGCGATGTATGACGGTGGCTACCGACCAGACAAGCAGTTCAGCAAGTGCTCTCGCGTTGTCGGCGATGTTATGGGCCAGTTTCACCCGCACGGTGATGGAGCGATTTACGACACCCTCGTTCGCCTGGTTCAAGACTGGAACCTTCGTTACCCGCTAGTAAACGGCCAAGGTAACTTCGGATCACCTGGCAACGACCCGGCCGCTGCCCCGCGATACACAGAGTGCCGCATGGCGACCCTTGCCCTCGAGATGGTTCGCGACATCGACGAGAACACAGTTGATTTTCAAGACAACTACGACGGCCGCACTCAAGAGCCAACCATCTTGCCGAGCCGCTTTCCGAACCTGCTGGTCAACGGCTCGATCGGTATCGCCGTTGGCATGGCAACCAACATTCCGCCGCACAACCTGCGTGAGGTTGCGGCCGGTGCTCAGTGGTATCTGAAGAACCCCGAGGCAAGCAACGAGCAACTACTCGAAGAACTGCTGAAGGTTGTCTCTGGCCCCGACTTTCCAACCGGCGCAGAGATTCTCGGCCGTAGTGGAATCGAAGCCGCATACCGCACCGGTCGCGGTTCGATCACGATGCGCGCGATTGTCAACGTTGAAGAGATTCACAACCGCACCTGCCTAGTTGTCACTGAACTTCCATATCAGGTAAACCCAGACAACCTCGCCGAGAAGATCGCAGAGCTTGTGAAGCTTGGAAAACTTGCTGGCATCGCAGACATCCGTGATGAGACTTCTGGTCGAACCGGTCAGCGTTTGGTAATCGTCTTGAAGAAAGACGCAGTGGCAAAAGTTGTTTTGAACAACCTCTTCAAGATGACTCCACTGCAAGAAAACTTCTCGGCGAACATGCTCGCGATTGTCGATGGTGTTCCGCGCACGCTTAGTCTCGACGGATTCATTCGCGAGTGGGTCAACCACCAAGTTGAAGTGATTGTTCGTCGCACGCAGTTCAGATTGCAGAAGGCCGAAGAACGCGCACACATCTTGCGCGGCTACCTAAAGGCACTCGACGCACTCGATGCGGTTATCGCTTTGATTCGCAAGAGCGCAACCGTTGAAGATGCGCGCGATGGTCTGATCAAGTTGCTTTCGATTGATGAGCTTCAGGCTCGTGCAATTTTGAACATGCAGTTGCGTCAGCTTGCGGCACTTGAGCGTCAGAAGATTATCGACGAAGCGGCAGAGCTCGAAGCACTGATTCTCGACTACAAGGCGATTCTCGCTGATCCTGCACGCCAGCGCACAATCATCAGTGAAGAGTTGGCAGAGATCACCGAAAAGCACGGTGATGAGCGACGCTCAAAGATTGTTGCCGGCGTTGATGGTGACGTCACCAAGGAAGACCTGATTCCTGAAGAAGAGATGGTCATCTCGCTCACCCGCGGTGGCTACATCAAGCGCACCAAGAGCGACAACTACCGCTCGCAGCACCGCGGAGGCAAGGGCGTGAAGGGCGCATCGCTTCGTGCAGACGACGTTGTCGAGCACTTCTTCGTGACCACCACCCACCACTGGCTTTTGTTCTTCACAAACAAGGGCCGCGTTTACCGAGCCAAGGCAC
Organism: uncultured Rhodoluna sp.; assembly: GCA_964505955.1. GTDB lineage: Bacteria > Actinomycetota > Actinomycetes > Actinomycetales > Microbacteriaceae > Rhodoluna. Next base: position 1,929 of record CAZDKF010000176.1, read on the forward strand.
ACGAGGTGCTCGAGGCCGGTCGCGACACCAAGGGTCAGCACGTCGCCAACCTCTTGGCTCTGCAGCCAGACGAGCAGGTAGCTTCGGTTCTAGATATCAAGGATTACAACCAAGCGCCATACCTGGTTTCGGCCACCCGCAAGGGCTTGGTTAAGAACACCGACCTCACGCCGTATGACCCCGCCCTCAGCGGCGGAATCATCGCGATTAAGTTGCGCGAA
>CAZDKF010000177.1:0-1822 GCA_964505955.1 uncultured Rhodoluna sp.
CCCCTGCGCCGGACAGGTCTAGACCACTACCCGGAACCACGTGCTGTAAGCGCGAAGCGAGGGTCACCTTGCCAGTAGAAGTTGCCAGCAACGCAGCAGCAGTCGCGATCGAAACGACTGAGATGATTGTTGGCAGCAGAATCATGCTAAGACTCGAATCTGCTCATCGGTTTTGCCGATTTTGCTAATGAGGTAAACAGCCACGACAGATGCCGAGAGCCCCGCAAGTAAAAGCATCGAACCCTGCAGCGACGAGTAAGCGGCGGCGTTTTCTGGCCGCCCAGACAGCAGAACCACGATCAACCAAGGCGCTGCCACCGCAATTTTTGCGGTGCCGAGAACCCATCCCTGTTTGGCTTGAACTTGTTGCGAGACACTGCTGCTTGCCCTGATTGCTCGGCTTTGATGCCGAAGAGCCGATAGGTAGCCAGCTCCGCCGGAGTCGTTTACCAACCTCAAGGTTTCAATCGTTGAGTCGCAAATGCTCAAACCAAATCTTTGCTTGAGCTGGGTCAATGAGGCGTCTAGGCCTATTCCCCTTTCGCACAGCTGATAGGCAAAGGCGAAGTCTTTAGCCACCAGCAGTTGTGTTGACTCGGCCAAGTCGCGTATCGAATCAAGCAGTGACATGCCGCTCTGTGCTGCCGACTCGAGTGACTCGAGCACCGTTGGCCACTCATCAGAAATGTGGCGAGCCCGTGCTCTTGCCTTGATGCTCAAGGTCTCGATGGCGAGAGCCAAAAAAGCGACGCAAACCGCGAGGCTCAAAATCCAAATCTGAAAGAGGTCTTGCACAAACGCAAACACCAACAGAAGCAAGATTGCGGTTGCCACTTGGATGCGAATTGGGTTGGCTACTCCAGCCTGGTCAAACCTAAGTCGAAGCCAGTTAGTCACTTTTGCCGATCTCAATTAAATCGACTGCGACTTCTTGGCGAGTGGCATTCCAATTCACGGCTGCGATTTGACTTACTCGCCTCTGGCCATTTTCAAGCATCTCGCAGTGCACAGCGATTTCAATGCAGTTTGCGACGGTGGCCTTCACGAATTCAGCAGAAATGTTTGCACCGGCAAGCAAAGGCAATGTGCAAAGTTTCTGAACTGCTTCGAGCGCTGAGTTGGCGTGAATCGTGCACAGTCCAGGTAAACCGGAGTTCATTGCAATTAGCAGATCTAGGCTCTCGGCTTCTCGCACTTCGCCAACCACAAGGAGTTCCGGTCGCATTCTTAGACTCTCTCTAACCAATCTGCGAAGCGAAACCTCGCCACGACCTTCAAGATTCGCCTGACGAGTTTGAAGGGCAACCCAGTCATAGTTGACAGCCCGAATCTCGAAAGTTTCTTCGACGGTTACCAAACGCTTTGCGGGGTTCGTCTCGGCAATCAAGGCGCACAGCATTGTGGTCTTGCCTGCCTGCGTTGCCCCTGAAACCAAAACATTCTTGCCGGCTCGAATCTGCCCCGCCAAAAACCTTGCCTGTTGAAGGGTCAAGACATCACGTTCGACCAAGTTGGCAAGCCTCCAAATTTGCGTAGGAAACTTTCTTATGTTCAGAGACCAGTGCTCTCGAGCAATGTCTGGAATTATCACGTGAAGCCGCGAGCCATCGGCTAGGGCCGCGTCGACGAACGGCGAAGAGCGGTCTAACCTTCGACCCGAGTGCCTAAGCATGCGTTCCACCAAACTGCTGATGTCTTCTGCGCTCAGGCTCAAAAAAATACGCTCGGATAGACCGGCCCTAGACACAAAGAGCTCATTGGGTCGATTAATCCAAATTTCTTCAATCGTTGAATCGTCGAAAGAAGGTTGCAGCACGCCGTA
>CAZDKF010000177.1:1832-2140 GCA_964505955.1 uncultured Rhodoluna sp.
ATCCGAGTGTTTCTGACTTCGCTGCCGAGGCAAGCTCTTGCCTGGCTTCGAGCACTAACCCGCGCTTTTGGCTCACCAGATCCACAGCTCGGTCGAGTGCTTCGGCGGCTGAGATTCGGTTTGCCTGCTGCCTTGCTGCCTGCGAAATTTCGCCTTGAATCGTGGTCACGACTGCCTCCCGATGGCAAAGGTCGCACGGCTGCGCAGATTCTGCCTGACTTTTCCACATCCCTACTTATGGTTTAGAATAAAAAGGTTGCGGGCGTGGCGAAATTGGCAGACGCACTGGATTTAGGTTCCAGCGCCGC
>CAZDKF010000178.1:0-2094 GCA_964505955.1 uncultured Rhodoluna sp.
GCTGCGCATCGGCCCACCATCGAGCTGAAACACGCCCTGCGTGTCACCCCTCGAAAGCAGATCGTAGGTGGCCTGGTTGCCGTTGAGATCTAGCTCCTCGAGCACCACCGTCTCGCCGCGGTTGCTCTTGATGTTTGCGAGGGTGTCGTCGAGCACCGTTAGGTTTCGCAAGCCCAAGAAGTCCATCTTCAGCAAACCGAGCGCTTCGCTGCTTGGCTGGTCGAACTGGGTGATTACCGCTCCGTCATCCTCGCGTTTCATCATCGGCATGATTTCGATTAGCGGTTCGGCAGACATGATGACGCCGGCCGCGTGCACCGACCAGCCGCGCTTTAGACCCTCAAGACCGCGGGCTAGGTCGAAGACCTTAGCCGAGCTCTCGTCGCTCTCAATCAGCTCTCTGAACTCGGCTGCCTCTTTGAAACGGTCATTCTTCTTGCCGTCGATTTTGCTCTCGACCACTTCGGTGAGCGTGACGTCACGGCCGAGCACCATTTTCGGCAACGCTTTGGTGAGCTTCTCGCCTACCGCGTAAGGCATCGCCAAGACCCTGGCGGCATCCTTGAGGGCCTGCTTGGCTTTGATCGTGTTGAAGGTGACAATCTGCGCCACCCTGTCTGAGCCGTACTTGGCCGTCACATACTTAATGACTTCACCGCGACCACGGTCGTCGAAGTCGATATCGATATCAGGCATCGAAACGCGCTCGGGGTTTAGAAAGCGCTCAAAGATGAGCCCGTGTTCAATCGGATCTAGATCGGTAATGCCCATCGCCCAGGCGACGATTGAACCGGCTGCCGAACCTCGACCAGGGCCAACTCGTACACCGTTGTTTCGCGCCCACGCGATGAAGTCGGCGACCACTAAGAAATAGCCCGGAAAACCCATTTCAACGATGACGTCAATCTCAAATTGGGCTTGATCGAGATGAGTCTGCGGAATCACGGGCCCTGAGAGTGGTTTGGGGTGCGGCGCAACAGCGCCACCGAACCGCTTGGTCAAGCCAACCTGAACCTCTTTGGCAAACCAGCTGGCTTCGGTTTCACCTTTCGGAACCGGAAACTTCGGCATGAGTTTGCGTTCTTTGAATGTCACGTTCGAGCGTTCGGCAATCAGAAGGGTGTTATCGCAGGCCTCTGGAAAATCGGCAAAGAGCCTTCGCATCTCTGCTGCCGACTTGAGATAAAACTCTTGAGAGTCAAGCTTGAACCGCTTGGCGTCATTCAGGTTCGTGCCGGTTTGCAAGCACAGCAAGGCCTCTTGAGCTTCGGCATCTGTCGCGTGGATGTAGTGCGAATCGTTGGTTGCCAATAGCGGAATAGAAAGCTCCTTGGCAATCTTCACCAAATCAGCCATCGAGCGTTTTTCGATGTGAATTCCGTGGCTCATGAGCTCAATGAAATAGTTGCCCTTGCCAAATATTTCCTGCATCTCACCGGCGACGCGTTTGGCCTCGTCGTAGTGCCCAAGCCTCAGACGGGTCTGAATCTCACCAGACACGCATCCAGAGGTTGCAATCAAACCCTTGGCGTAGGTGTTTAGAAGCTCTCGGTCGATTCTTGGCTTGTAGTAGATGCCCTCGAGCCAAGAGAGCGAAGACATTTTGAAGAGGTTATGCATTCCCTCTGTCGTCTCGCTCAGCAGAGTCATGTGCGTGTAAGCACCGTTGCCCGAGATGTCGTCTTCGCCGCCCTCTCCCCACTTGACACCGACCCTGTCGGTTCTGTGAGTTCCTGGGGTTAGGTAAGCCTCGAGGCCGATGATCGGCTTGATGCCTGCGTCATTGGCCGCCATGAAGAACTCGTATGCGCCGTGCATGTTTCCGTGATCGGTCATCGCCACGGCTGGCATTTCTTGCTCTGCAACCTCTTTTACAAGTTGCTTGATTTTGGCAGCTCCGTCGAGCATCGAATAGTCGGTGTGAACGTGAAGGTGAACGAATGATTTACTCATCTGCACCCTCTCCCCTTGTTATTCGCGTAATCGGCAAGTAGCAAGACTAAACCCTAGTTGCCCTTCAAACGCTCAAGCGTCTGCGCCAAGTCTTCGCTATAGTGACTCTCGAAACTGACCTGTTCGCCGGTCATTGGATGC
>CAZDKF010000179.1:0-2083 GCA_964505955.1 uncultured Rhodoluna sp.
AAGTCAACAGCTATGCAGACGCAGCTATTGTTGGGTCAGCTTTTGTTAGGGCCTACTCACGCGGGGGTCTATCGGGGCTCAAGGATAAAGTAAGAGAACTAAGCCAGAATGTGGAGATCTCATGAACATCTTGAATAGCATTCCGAGCCCAGATGTTTCTTCATTTGAGCTTGGACCAATTCGGGTGCACTTTTACGCCCTTTTTATTCTGATCGGAATCGCACTTGCAATCTGGATCGGATCGCGTCGCTTCAAACAACGCGGCGGCCAGGCGGGCATGGTTCTAGATATTGCTCTCTGGGCCGTGCCGTTTGGCATCGTCGGCGGTCGAATTTTTCACGTTCTCACGCACTGGGACTACTACTTTTACGCCGGAGCAGATCTCACCAAGGTCTTCGCGGTTTGGGAAGGTGGCTTGGCGATTTTCGGCGCGCTGATTTTCGGTAGCCTGGGCGCTTTCATCGGAGCTAGAACGGCTGGCATTAAGTTTCTAGCCTTCGCCGACGCGATTGCACCCGGGGTTCTAGTAGCCCAGGCAATCGGACGCATCGGCAACTACTTCAACAACGAACTGTTTGGCCTGCCAACCACGCTTCCGTGGGGTCTAGAGATTTCAACTGCCAATCCTGCCTACCCGGCTGGCCTACCGGCCGGCGTTCTATTTCACCCGACTTTTCTTTACGAACTCGTTTGGAACCTGATGGGTTTCGCAGTGCTCATCTGGCTAGATCGCAAGCTGAAATTACGCTGGGGCCAAATGTTTGCCGCCTATCTGATTACCTACTCAATTGGTCGAGCCTTCATCGAGAGCATTCGAATCGATCCGAGCGAGATTTTCTTCGGCCTACGAACCAATGTCTGGTCGGCAATCTTCACAATTGCAATCGGTCTAGCGCTCTTGGTCTGGTCGAGGCGCAAACACAAGGAAGAGGAAACTTCGGTATACCTACCCGGTAGGGAGCCGAAAGACCCTGATGTTATAGACTCAGATAGCACCAAGGCCGATAAAGTCGAAAATTAGACTTCAAGGGCAGGCGCCACAAGCGCATGTAATCTTAAATTTCTCGCTTGCGAGCCAGGTTGGGCCAAGGACGTCCCTCTAATTTTTTGATTGGAGTTTGGCATGTCATCTGTGTCTCCATTTGCCAAATTCAATACGGCACCCAAAGCTCAAGGCCTATACGACCCGAGCAGAGATCGCGATGCCTGCGGCTTGGCGATGGTCGCTACGCTCAGAGGCAGCGCGGGCCACGACATAATTCAAACCGCTCTAAATGCGCTTAGAAACCTTGAACACCGCGGTGCAATCGGTTCAGATGCTGGAACCGGTGACGGAGCCGGCATTCTCTCGCAGATTCCCGATGGCTTTTTTCGTGCTGTCGTTGACTTCAAACTTCCGGCAAAGGGACAATACGGTGCCGGACTTGTCTTCATAGATTCAGAAGATGCGATTCGTATCGAATCGGCGTTCGCAAATCTTGCGCTCGAAGAAGATTTGAGGGTCATCGGTTGGCGTGACGTGCCGGTTCGTCCTGAGCATCTCGGAGATCTTGCGCGCCGCGCCATGCCACTCATTCGGCAGGTGTTTGTTGCTTCTGAAAATGGCAGCATCGGCATGCAACTCGAACGCCAGCTATACAGGCTGCGCAAGCGAAGCGAAAAGGCGCTAGGCACCTACCATCCGTCGCTTTCTTCGAAAACGATTGTCTACAAGGGAATGGTGACGACGCTTCAACTCGAACCGTTCTATCCGGATCTGAGTGACGAGCGATTCGAATCGACCTTAGCGCTCGTGCACTCACGCTTCTCAACAAACACTTTCCCGTCTTGGCCTCTCGCACACCCGTTTCGGATGATTGCGCACAATGGCGAAATCAACACCGTTCGAGGCAATAGAAACTGGATGCGCGCCCGAGAGTCACAACTCGAGTCAGCACATCTAGGTGACATGAGCAAGCTGCTTCCCATAATCACGCCCGACGGCAGTGACTCGGCATCGTTCGACGAAGTTGTCGAGCTGCTCTACATGGCCGGTCGCTCGCTGCCACACGCGATGATGATGATGATTCCCGAAGCGTGGGAG
>CAZDKF010000180.1:0-853 GCA_964505955.1 uncultured Rhodoluna sp.
GTTGCCAGACGCACCTGCCGTTGACCCTGCAGCTTCGAGCTCAAGCTATTCAAGCGAATCAGCCGATGAAGGAACGCTTTCAGGCGATGAGTCGCTTGCAGCACTTCGCGATCAACTCAAGAGCGCAGAATAGGTTTAATCCTTCAGAATGCGGGTCACGAGAGTGGCCCGCATTCTGCATTTAAGTTTGAAGTGTTTAGGCTTAGACCATGTATCTAATCGGCCTTACCGGAGGCATTGCCGCTGGCAAGAGCACGGTTGCAAAGCGTTGGGCTGAACACGGCGCATTCGAGATTGATGCCGATCAAGTTGCCCGTGATGTTGTTGAGCCTGGCACGGTTGGTCTCGGCCGCGTGGTCGAGGCGTTTGGCACAGAAGTTCTCACCGCCGATGGAGAGCTAGACCGAAAGCAGCTAGCCATGCAGATTTTCTCTGATGCAGGCAAACGCGAACTGTTGAATTCGATACTGCACCCGCTTATCAAGGAGCGCACGAGGCAACTCCTGAGTCAAATGCCTGCCGAATCGATAGTCGTCTACAACGTTCCGCTACTCGTAGAGGCCGCTGTCGATCACCCTTTTGACTTGGTGGTCACGGTCGAAGCTCCAGAAGAGGAACAGCTTCGGCGACTGATTGAGACCCGCGGTTTGACCGAAAGCGAAGCCCGCAGCAGAATTTCGGCGCAAGCTAAGCCAATTGAGCGAGCAGCCAGGGCCGACCGAATTCTCAACTCAAACCAAGACATTAACCTGTTGCTGCGCGACGCCGATTCACTCTGGCGAGACATCTTGAAGCTATCGACTTCTGCGAGTGCCGAATGATTGAGTCAACGAGAGCACTGCATCGTTTCGAG
>CAZDKF010000180.1:863-2075 GCA_964505955.1 uncultured Rhodoluna sp.
CTACAGGAACCGGAAAGTCGGCAACGACGGCCTGGTTAGTAGAACAGGTGCAACGACCAACCTTGGTTTTGGCTCACAACAAAACCCTCGCCGCACAGTTGGCAAACGAGTTCAAACAGCTGCTACCAAACAACGCAGTCGAGTACTTCGTTAGCTACTACGACTACTACCAGCCAGAGGCATATGTGCCTCAAACCGATACATTCATCGAGAAAGATAGCTCGATAAACGAAGAGGTCGAGCGGCTTCGCTACAAGGCGACGCTGAGTCGACGGGCACGCGGGGATGTCAGCGTGGTAAGCACGGTCAGTTGCATATACGGTCTCGGTGCTCCAGCCGAATACTTGAACCAGAGCGTGCCACTGCAGGTAGGCCAGCGCATAGACCGCGATGCGCTCATCAGACGCTTCGTCGAGCTGCAGTACAAGCGAAACGACATTGACTTCAGCAGAGGCAATTTTCGAGTCAAGGGCGACACAATCGAGATCATTCCGGTTTACGACGAACTGGCAACACGAATCGAACTTTTCGGAGACGAAATCGAGGCAATCTACTCACTTTCGCCACTAACAGGTGAGGTCATGGGTAACCCATCGACGGTAGCCATTTTCCCGGCCTCTTACTATGTGGCACCAGCAGAGCAAATGGGTCGGGCTATCGAGGCGATTGAGCATGAGGCAATCGCACGGGTAAAGGAATTTGAGCATCAGGGCAAACTCCTGGAAGCCCAACGCATCAAGATGAGAACCAACTTCGACCTCGAGATGATACGCGAACTTGGCTTTTGCAGCGGAATCGAGAACTATTCGCGACACATCGACAACCGTGAGCCTGGCGAAGCGCCGAGTTGCCTGCTCGACTATTTTCCAGACGACTTTTTAACGGTGATAGACGAGTCGCACGTGACCGTACCGCAAATCGGAGCCATGCACGAAGGTGATGCCTCGCGCAAGCGCACCCTAGTAGAGCACGGCTTCAGATTGCCATCAGCCATGGATAACCGACCGTTGCGCTGGGATGAGTTTCAACAGCGGGTTGGTCAAACCGTTTATCTCTCTGCAACGCCCGGAAAGTATGAGCTAGGGGTGTCGGACGGCGTAGTTGAGCAGATCATCAGACCAACCGGATTGGTTGACCCTCAGATTGTCGTGAAGCCGACAAAGGGACAGATTGACGATTTGCTCGAGCAGATTAGGGTTCGCGTGGCCAAGG
>CAZDKF010000181.1:0-2071 GCA_964505955.1 uncultured Rhodoluna sp.
GTTCTCGGTCAACATTGGCCACGGACGCACTCGTCTAGCCGAGGCTGCCGCAAAGCAGATGAAAGAGCTTGACTACTTTCCACTCTGGTCACACGCCCACAAGCCGGGCATCGAGCTCTCTGAGCGCTTGCTTTCTTATGCGCCGAAGAACCTGAGCCGCGTTTTCTTCACCACCGGTGGTGGCGAAGCAAATGAGACTGCCTGGAAGTTGGCCAAGCAATATTTCAAGATGATTGGAAAGCCGACCAAGCACAAGGTGCTCACCCGCGCAGTGGCCTACCACGGCACATCGCACGGAGCCCTGTCGCTAACCGGCATCCCGTCAATGAAGAAGATGTTCGAACCTCTGGTTCCAAGCACCTTCAGAGTGCCAAACACTAACTGGTACCGAGCTCAAGACAACTTTGCGACCGAAGAAGAGTTCGCTCTTTGGGCCGCAAACCGCGTCGAAGAGATGATTCTGTTCGAAGACCCAGACACCGTTGCGGCGTTTATCTTCGAGCCGGTTCAGAACTCGGGTGGCTGTTTCACCGCGCCGAAGGTTTACTTCGACCGCGTTCGTGAGATCTGCGACAAGTACGACGTTCTGATTGTTGCCGATGAAACTATCGACGGCTTCGGGCGAATTGGAACAATGTTTGCTTCGGAGAAGTACGGTTTCGAACCAGACATGATGGTGTTGGCCAAGGGAATGACCTCGGCCTACGCTCCGATTGGTGCATTGCTGATTGCAGAGAAGTTGTTTGAGCCATTCAAGACCGGCACCAACATCTTCCCGCACGGATACACCTACGGCGGCCACCCCGTGTCGTGTGCCGTTGCACTCGAGAACCTCGACATCTTTGATGAAGAAGATCTCGTTGGCAACGTTGCTCGCAACGAAGCCGAGTTCAAGGCAACACTCGACAAGTTGCGCGACCTGCCGATTGTTGGCGACATTCGTGGCGCAGGTTACTTCTGGGCCATCGAGCTTGTAAAGAACAAAGAGACTCGCGAAACCTTCAACGACAAGGAGAGCGAGAAACTACTTCGTGGAATTCTCTCCGGTCGCTTGTTCGAAGAGGGTCTCTACTGCCGCTCTGACGACCGAGGAGATCCGGTGGTTCAACTTGCACCGCCGTTGACCATTGGTCGCGACGAGTTTGTTGAGATGGAGCAGATTCTTCGCAGCTGCCTCGATGAGGCTTACAAGTCAATGTAAAGAGTTTCTAACAGGCTCTTGCAGAGGCCGGGTTTTCAACAGATTCGCTCAGAATCGTTGAGACCCGGCCTTTGTCTTATTCTGGGATGCATGACACAACCGGATGCCCGCATTAGTTTCGATAGCCCGATCGGTGACATCACCATCGAAGCCACAAACGAGAAAATCACGAGCCTGACCATAGGTGAGAGCAGGCCGAGCATCGGGTCGAGCAAGATTCTTGGTGAGGCTAAGCGCCAGATGAGCGCGTACTTCGCCGGCAAATTAACCGAATTCGACCTACCGGTGCAACTCGAAGGCACAAATTTTCAAAAGGCCGTCTGGAAGCAGATTGCAAAAGTTGGCTTCGGCAAAACCACGAGCTACGCCCAGATTGCCGAAAAGCTAGGCAAGCCGCTCGCCTCTCGCGCTGTGGGCGGCGCGGTCGGTGCTAATCCGGTGCCGCTTATTGTCGGTTGCCATCGGGTGCTTGGCGCTTCGGGCAAAATCACCGGCTATTCGGGTGGCCAAGGTTTGCCAACCAAACGCCTACTGCTTGAGCTTGAGTCGATTGATTACAAACAATGACTCACACCCGAAAATTCGATGATGGCATCACTCGCTGCTCCTGGCTCAACACCGACCAGCTCTATATCGAATACCACGACAGCGAGTGGGGTGTCGAGGTTAGAGGTGATCAAGAAATGTTTGAACGAATTGCACTAGAGGGTTTTCAGGCTGGGCTTTCTTGGATCACGATTCTGAAGCGTCGCGAAGGTTTTCGCAAAGCTTTCAAGAACTTCGATCTTCGCAAGGTGTCTCGCATGAGCGAGTCAGGCATTGAGAGACTCGTGCAAGACGAAGGGATAATTCGAAGCCGAGCGAAAATTG
>CAZDKF010000182.1:0-2062 GCA_964505955.1 uncultured Rhodoluna sp.
GAAAGTGAGATCGGGAGAAATATGCGCCCTGTCCATGAGCTGAGGGGGAGGTTATGAAGTCTGAGAACAGCAGGAATCATATGTGAAGTCCAGATATGGCGCTTGCTTTCGCTTCGCCAGACAGAGTCAGCTTCAGTGCCTTGGTAGCGGCAGCCCAGGCGTTTGCGGTCGGCAAATCTTCAGGCAGACCGGCGATGCCAAAGCTCGGGTCGCTGGCATCGACAAGATCGCTTGAGAACTCTGCCGGTGCCGAAACCTTGAGCTCGCTAGAGGCATCTCGCAAGGTGTTGGTGTCTAGCCCGCCCATTCGCGCTGAGTCAAGGTAGCGCCACTGTTCGTCGCGACCATCAATCTTGGTGTGCATGCTCGGGTCAATTGACCGAAGGCGCTCATTTCTGGTCTGCAGCGGAATGTCGCCGCCGCCATGCGAATGCCCGGTGCTGCCCGGGCGTACGGTTGCTTCTGTCACTAGCCAACCGCCCCTTCCATCTGCATCTGAATTAGTTTGTTCAACTCGAGGGCATATTCCATCGGAAGTTCTTTTGCGATCGGCTCAATGAATCCGCGCACAATCATCGCCATCGCTTCGTCTTCAGGCAGACCGCGCGACTGAAGATAGAACAGCTGCTCGTCGCTGATTCTCGAAACAGTGGCCTCGTGACCCATGCTCACGTCGTCTTCTCTAACATCGACCGACGGATAGGTGTCGCTGCGGGATATCGTGTCGACCAGAAGAGCATCGCAACGCACGGTGTTAGCGCTGTGGTGTGCACCAGCTGCAACTTTGATCTCGCCGCGGTATGAGGTGCGACCGCCCGCGCGTGCAATCGACTTCGAAATGATCGACGACGAAGTGTGAGGCGCTAGGTGAATCATCTTCGCGCCAGCATCCTGGTGCTGACCTTCGCCGGCAAAGGCCACCGAAAGGGTCTCGCCTCTGGCGTATTCTCCGGCAAGGATGATCGACGGGTACTTCATTGTCACCTTCGAGCCGATGTTTCCGTCAACCCACTCCATGGTTGCACCCTCGTGCGCGATTGCACGCTTAGTAACCAGGTTGTAAACGTTGGTAGACCAGTTCTGAATTGTCGTGTAACGAACTCTTGCGTTCTTCTTCACGATGATTTCAACGACTGCAGAGTGCAGCGAGTCGCTGTTATAAATAGGTGCGGTGCAACCCTCGATGTAGTGAACGTAAGAGCCTTCATCGGCAATGATCAGGGTGCGCTCGAACTGCCCCATGTTCTCGGTGTTGATTCGAAAGTAGGCCTGAAGAGGAATCTCGACGTGAACGCCCTTTGGAACGTAGACAAAGCTTCCGCCAGACCATACCGCGGTGTTTAGCGGAAGCAAACTTGTTGTCTCCAGCAGGAATAACGGTTCCGAAGTACTCTTCGAAAAGCTCGGGGTGATCCTTTAGCGCGGTGTCGGTATCCAAGAATATGACGCCCTGCTTTTCGAGCTCTTCGTTGATCTGGTGGTAGACCACCTCAGACTCGTACTGAGCCGCAACTCCCGAGACCAGTCGTGAGCGCTCGGCTTCAGGAATTCCTAGTTTTTCGTAGGTGTTGCGAATATCTTCAGGCAGGTCTTCCCAGCTCTGTGCCTGCTTCTCGGTTGAGCGCACGAAGTACTTGATGTTGTCGAAGTCGATTCCGCTGAGGTCAGAACCCCAGGCTGGCATTGGCTTGCGCTCAAAAAAGTTGTAACCCTGTAGGCGGGTTTCGAGCATCCAGTCTGGCTCGCTCTTCTTGCCCGAGATGTCTCGAACCACGTCTTCGCTGATGCCTCGTTTAGCGCTTGTGCCAGCCGCATCGCTGTCAGACCAGCCAAATTCATAGGTGCCTAGTGAGTCGAGTTCTGAACGGTCAACGATGTCGGTCATGTGGCACTCCTTCTTGGGTTCGAATGATCATTTCGACCCATGTTTTAGAACAAACGATTCTCAGCGAAATTCCCGAAAAGAACTTAGGTCGGTGATCTGCGGCTTGCCATGCGAAACTAGAGGTGTTCTAGCGCATTGCTGAATCTGGGAACAAGTCTAACCTTTGCGCTGTTTATC
>CAZDKF010000183.1:0-1457 GCA_964505955.1 uncultured Rhodoluna sp.
ATGGCGACTCGAGGTCGCGGAGTCCTGACGTCGGCTGCGGTTAGTTGACTGAGCGCAAGGGTCTTGGTTAACAGGGTTGCGGTTTGGGCATCGAGCGAGCCAAGAGTAGCCGCACGCTTCACTAACGATGCAAGTTCTTCGGCTGTACGACTAGAAGAAAGTTCTTCTTTCGGTTCGATTCCAAGCAATCTGACCACTCGGTTTCCGGTGTTGTTTAGCAGAGCCACGAGCCAAGAGAAAACCCAGCTGAAGACCAGCTGAAAACCGACCACAACTTTGCTGGTCTTCAGCGGAATGCTTAGAGCCATGTTTTTTGGGATCAGTTCGCCGACGAGGGCGGCAAACAGTGTGGCCAAGAAGAGTGAGATGCCGAAAGAGACCGGGCCGATGGCTTGGTCTGAAACCCCTAGATTGAGCAGCGTCGGTGAGAGCAATTTAGAAAGTGCGGGCTCTGCCAAAAAGCCTGTCATCAGAGTGGTGAGGGTGATGCCGAGCTGAGCGCTCGAGAGGTGGGTGCTGGTTCGCTGCAGGGCTCGAATGGTGCGGTTTAGGCCCTTTTCACCGCGCTCACGTCGGGCTTCGAGTTCTGATCTTTCGAGATTTACAAGAGAAAACTCTCCTGCTACAAAAAGGCCCGTGCCGATGGTGAGAACCACAGACAGGGCCAACATCAGCGGCGCATCCATGAAAGCAAGCATACAGGCACGCTTTTTGAGCGGGTAGGCTTGTAAAGGTTTTGAAAAGACAAGCAAAAGGCGGTTCTTTTGTCAGGCACGAATTCGGGCGAAGACAACACTTTCGGCGCAAACGACTGGTTAGTCGATGAGATGTATGCCAAGTACAAAGAGAATCCAGACGCCGTAGACCGCTCATGGTGGCCGATTCTCGACCACTACAAGCCAACTGAGACCTCACACGCAACTGGCACTCAGGCTGCCCAGAATTCGATTCCAAGCGCAGCGCCAACCCCTGCTGCAGCGCCCGCACAACCAGCACCTACCGGTGATGCTCCACTTGTTGCCAAGACCACTCGCATTGAGCCAAAGCCACAGCCGATTCCGGCTCAGGCGCCGGCCACCTCTTCTATCAACATCGTTAGCGAAACCGAAGAGCCAACCGAAGATCGAGTCGACTTCTTGAAAGGCATGGGCAAGGCACTTGCCACCAACATGGATGCCTCGCTCGAAGTGCCAACGGCAACCAGCGTTCGCACGATTCCGGCCAAGTTGATGATCGACAACCGAATTGTGATCAACTCGCACCTTTCGCGCACTCGTGGTGGCAAGGTTTCGTTTACACACATCATCGGCTACGCGATTATCCGTGCTCTAAAAGAGTTTCCATCGCAGAACGTTTACTACGACGTAATCGATGGCAAGCCGGCGGCCATCACACCAGCAAACATCAACTTCGGTTTGGCAATTGACATTCCAAAACCAGACGGCACACGTGCACTG
>CAZDKF010000183.1:1467-2054 GCA_964505955.1 uncultured Rhodoluna sp.
GACGGCTGCCGGCTGTATCACCGGCGCCGGTGCGCTCGCCTACCCAGCCGAGTTTCAGGGAATGAGCGAGGCCGCACTCGCAAAGCAAGGCATCGGTAAGACCATCACACTTACCTCAACCTATGACCACCGCGTGATTCAGGGCGCTGGCTCAGGGGAATTCCTCAAGAAGGTCAACGAGCTGCTTCTCGGCGAGCGCGGTTTCTACGACGAGATGTTCGCCGACCTTCGCATTCCTTACGAGCCGGTGCGCTGGGTTCACGACTTCGATCAAGATGATGCTGATGAGCGCAGCAAGGCTGCGCGCATCCAAGAAATGATCAACGCCTATCGCGTGCGCACCCAGACCTAGACATTTTGAACCACGGATTGAGTCTTTGGGACCTTGACCGCACCTTCAAAACCGGTGGTTTTGGTGGCAAGTCGAAGATGGCCTTTAGAGACATCTACAAGATTTTGCGTGACAGCTACTGCCGCACCGTGGGTGTCGAATACATGCACATTCAAGACCCGGCACAGCGTGCGTGGTTTCAGGAGAAGCTTGAGAGGCCATACGCCAAGCTCACGAAGGAAGAGCAATTTCGCAT
>CAZDKF010000184.1:0-2024 GCA_964505955.1 uncultured Rhodoluna sp.
CGCTGCATTTCGACCTGGAGGTCGACCTGCTCTACGTTGTCGTGTGGAGTGGTGGTTACTTCTTCGTCTGCCATTTTTCGTGTGCTTTCTTAAATGTCCAAGAAGCGAACGTCTTTTGCGTTTTGCTGAATGAAGGTACGACGTGCTTCTACGTCGTCACCCATCAGTGTGCTGAAGATTGCGTCGGCACGCGCTGCATCATCGAGAGTCACCTGAAGCAAAGTGCGCTTCGCAGGATCCATGGTGGTGTCCCACAGTTCGTCGTAGTCCATCTCACCAAGACCCTTGTAACGCTGAATCGAATTCTCTTTTGGAATTTTCTTTCCGGCGGCTTGGCCTTCGGCAAGCGCACGGTCGCGTTCTTCGTCGCTGTAAACATATTGGTGCGGCGCGTTCGACCACTTGATGCGAAACAGTGGGGGCTGCGCAAGATAGACGAATCCGTGATCAATCAACGGTCGCATGTGTCGATACAGGAACGTCAGCAGAAGCGTGCGAATGTGCTGACCGTCGACATCGGCGTCTGCCATCAGAACACACTTGTGATAGCGAGCCTTGTTGATGTCGAACTCTCCACCGATGCCGGTTCCGAAAGCCGTGATGATCGCTTGAACTTCTGTGTTGGCAAGCATGCGGTCGAGACGCGCGCGCTCGACGTTCAAGATCTTTCCGCGCAGCGGCAAAATCGCCTGGGTCTCTGGGTCGCGACCACGCATAGCCGAACCGCCGGCCGAGTCACCCTCAACGATGTAGATCTCTGAGCGCACCGGGTCGCGGCTCGAACAGTCGCGCAGCTTGCCTGGCATGCCACCAGACTCGAGCAATCCCTTGCGGCGCGTGGCCTCGCGGGCCTTGCGAGCGGCCTGGCGGGCAGTGGCCGCCTGAATGGCCTTGCGAATTATGTCTTTGGCAACGTTGGGGTTGCGCTCGAGCCAGTCGCCCAGACGATCGTTGACCACCTTCTGAACGAAGGCCTTCACTTCGGTGTTGCCGAGCTTGGTCTTGGTCTGACCCTCGAACTGAGGCTCTGAGATTTTTACCGAGACCACGGCGGTAAGACCTTCTCGGCAGTCATCACCGGTTAGGTTCTCGTCTTTTTCTTTAAGCAAATTGGTTTGGCGGGCGTACTTGTTTAACAGTGAAGTTAGCGCCGCACGAAAACCTTCTTCGTGGGTTCCGCCCTCGTGAGTGTTAATCGTGTTGGCATAAGTGTGAACAGACTCGTTATATCCGTTTGTCCACTGCATCGCAATTTCGACAGACATATTCTTTTCTTTCGTTTCGGTTTCGAAAGAAATGATTTCTTGATTTACGATTTCAACTTTTTTGGTGTTGTTCAAATATTCGACATAGTCTTGCAAACCGCGCTCATACAAATAAACATCTTCGCGACCGTTGCGCTCGTCAAACAGGCTGATCTGCAAACCTTTGTTCAAGAAACACATCTGCTGAAAACGCTGGCGCAAAGTTTCGTAGTCGTACTCGACGGTTTCGAAAATGTCAGGGTTCGCCAAGAACTCGATAACGGTTCCGGTGGTGTCAGAGACCGGCCCCTTCTTTACGTTTCCGGTTGGAACACCCATCTTGAACTGTTGCGTCCAGAAGTGTCCGTCGCGAGCTACGACAGCGCGAAGCTCGGTTGAAAGTGCATTAACCACGGATGCGCCAACGCCATGCAAACCACCCGATACCGCGTAACCGCCGCCGCCAAATTTTCCTCCGGCGTGAAGCACGGTGAGCACAACTTCTAGAGTTGACTTCTTTTCGGTCGGGTGTTCTGCAACCGGAATTCCTCGACCGTTGTCTTCGCAGCGAATCCAGCCATCCTTGGTGATGGTGACGTTGATTGTGTCGCAGTGCCCTGCGAGTGATTCGTCAACGGCGTTATCGACGATCTCATAAACGAGGTGGTGAAGACCACGCGGACCAGTGGAGCCGATGTACATTCCCGGACGCTTTCGAACGGCCTCAAGCCCTTCGAGAACCTGGATATTGCCTGCGTCGTAAGTATTTTCTGGGGTCGA
>CAZDKF010000185.1:0-2023 GCA_964505955.1 uncultured Rhodoluna sp.
GAACTGGCGCGCGCGCTCGCCATGAAACCGCGCATTCTGATGCTCGATGAACCGACAACCGGTCTCGACCCGCAGGCTCGTCACATTCTCTGGGATCGCCTCTTTCGCCTAAAAGAAGAAGGTGTCACTCTGGTGATTACAACTCACTACATGGATGAAGCCGAGCAACTTTGCGATCGACTAATCGTGATGGACAAGGGCAAAATCATGGCTGAGGGTTCTCCGGCTGCTCTAATCAAAAAGTATTCGAGCAAAGAAGTTCTCGAAGTTCGTTTCGGTTCAAAGAACAACGCAGAGGCTGCAAAGAAAATTGCGCACCTGGGCGATCGCATCGAACCGCTGCCAGACCGCATCTTGGTTTACTCAGAAGACGGCGAAAAAATCTTGAAGCAGATACACAAACTGGGTCTCGAACCGCAAACCTCGCTGGTTCGTCGAAGCTCACTCGAAGATGTTTTCTTGCGCCTAACCGGAAGAACTTTGGTCGACTAAATGACCGACACAAAACTCAGTTGGCAGGGGTCGTCTAAGATTCTCGACGTTGGGCAGGCTCGATTCTGGGCACCTTGGTTCGTTGCCGAATACCGTTTGCGCAACATGTCGAAGTGGTTCGGCGCAATCGTGGCTTTCGGTCTTGGCAACCCCGTGCTCTACCTGCTCTCGGTTGGCATCGGAATCGGCGCTCTGGTCGATAGCACTTCGGGTGCAGACAACCCGATCGGTGTGCCATACCTTACCTTCTTAGCGCCGGCCCTGCTGGCCACGGCTGCTATTCAGGCGGCCATGGATGAGACAACCTTTCCGACCATGCAGGGTTTTATCTGGGACAAGTCGTTCTTTTCTATGATTGCCACCCAGTTGATGGCTCGAGACATCGTGGGCGGAATCCTGATTGCGTCATCGATTCGATGCATCTTCAACACCATCATTTATGCCGGCGTTCTGGTGCTCTTTGGGGCGATTCCGCTCGCGTCGGTGCCCGTGCTGGTCTTCGCAGCAATCTTCGCCGGCATCTCATTTGCGGCTGTCATGCTGGCCGTGACTTCGTTTGTAAAGCAAGACGACGGCTTCTATGCAATTGTTGGCCGTTTCGTGCTCACTCCAATGTTCATGTTCTCGGGAACTTTCTATCCGCTAGAGAGTTTGCCAATCTACCTGCAGTGGATCGGCTGGATATCACCGGTTTGGCACGCAACGAATTTGGGACGCAACCTGAGCTACGGTCTCGAAGTTGAGCCTTGGTTGCTAGCCGTGCACGTAACATTCATGGGCGCACTTCTCGTGGTTGCCATGATCATCGCAACACGCAAGTTTGCATCGAGGTTGAGCGCATGAGCATGATTCACGCTTCTGTCGACAGCGCAATCGCAATCGCAGAAAAGCGCAGCGGAAAAATCGGTGCAGAGTTTTATGCCGGCCGAACCAGTTCGATGATTGAGCGCGCTTTCATGGCTTTCAAAACATCATCTTGGATTATCGTTCTGAGTGGATTCGTCGAACCGGTTTTCTATTTGGCCGCATTTGGTTTCGGTCTCGGGCAGTTCATCGATGGTGTCACCGACACCGCTGGCAACCCGATCTCATACGCGGCATTCATCGCTCCGGCACTGCTTGCAACTTCGGCGATGAACGGGGCAATCTACGACTCAACCTGGAACGTCTTTTTCAAGATGCACTTCGGCAAGCTCTATCAAACGATTTTGTCGACCTCTTTAGGCACCTTGGATGTCGCCCTCGGCGAAATCTCTTGGGCGCTGCTGCGCGGTTTGGCCTACGCCATCGGGTTCATGGCGGTTATGGCTCCGCTCGGGTTGATTCCGAGTTGGTGGGGCATTCTGGCCATTCCCGGTGCCGTGCTGATTGCCTTTGCCTTCGCGTCGATCGGCATGGGTGTCACCTCTTATCTGAAGTCGTTTCAGCAGATGAACTGGGTCAACTTCTTCTTGCTGCCCATGTTCTTGTTTTCGGGCACCTTTTACCCGCTAGACATCTACCCCGAGTGGCTGCAGCGGGTCATCGAGGC
>CAZDKF010000186.1:0-2003 GCA_964505955.1 uncultured Rhodoluna sp.
CCCGCGCTACTGCCGTGAGAGGGCAGCGTCCTAGGCCGCTAAACGATGGGGCCGTTGCGACAACCTTGATAATCTACCACAGCCCAATTGCCACTGCCAGAGCGAAGTTTGGCTAGGCAACCGGCTTCGGGCCGAGAATCTCAAGCCCTGCCGGCACAACCGAAATCTTCAGCGGAGAGTGCCCGGCCGACTCACCGTCGGCAAAAGCTGGGGTCTTTCCAGAATCAATCTCGACGTTTTTGACGCGAACAATTTCAACAGCTGGATGACCAACGTGACCGCCGGTATAAACGCTCGGAAAAATCTTGATCAGTTCGCGACGAGAAATCTTGTGCACGATAAACAGATCGAGCTCGCCGTCGTCTGGTCGCGCATCGGGTGTCACCTTCATGCCGCCGCCATAACCCTCGACATTCGTCACGGCACAGAGCATCGCGTCGATCTCGTGATATTCGCCATCGACAATCAACTTGTAGCGCAACTTCTTGAAGGCAGCTAGCTCACGAAACATCGCAAACTTGTAACGCGATGGGCCCTTCGGAAACTTCCACTTATTTGCCCGAGCGTTGACTAGCGCATCGAAACCGGCTGAGATTGAGCCGAAGAAAAAGAAGCGCCCCTTGTCGTTTTCGACTAGACCAACGTCGACGCTTCGGGTTCTGCCGATGTGATCTGCGGCGACCTGAGTTGCCCACGTCACGTTATCAATCGGAAGTCCGAGAGCTCGAGCCGAATCGTTTCCGGTGCCGCAAGCAATAATGCCAAGAGGAATCTTTGCATCGGTGGCCAAGTTGACGCCGAGATGAACCATGCCGTCACCGCCGGCAACAACTAGCGCTTCGATTTGCTGGTGAGCTATCGCCATGCGGGCCTTGGCCTCGGCTTCTTCTTTACTGCGTGCGCTGAGATCGAGAATTTCGACTCCCAGTCGGTCAAATTCGGCGGTGATAACTCCATGGTTCTCTCGCCCAGAACCGCGACCCGCGGTTGGGTTAACGATGAGACCTATTGCCATGGATTCTCTCGATTAGCGTCGAAGCAACTGCGCGTTGGCAGCCACAATGATTGTCGAGAGCGACATTAGCACTGCTCCTAACGCTGGCGATAGCACGAAGCCGAGACCCGCGAAAGCACCTGCCGCCAGCGGGATAGCAACCACGTTGTAGCCGGCACCCCAAACGAGGTTCTGAATCATCTTTGAGTAGGTTCGCCGGCTTAGCTTGATGGCCTCGGCGACTCCAAGCGGGTCACTCGAAACGAGCAAGAGACCCGCCGATTCGATAGCAACATCTGTGCCCGAGCCAATTGCCAAACCGACCTCGGCCTGAGCTAGAGCTGGTGCATCGTTTATGCCGTCACCAACCATCGCCACGCGTTTACCATCGGCCTGCAAGCGCTTCACCAACTCGCTCTTCTGGTGCGGCAAGACTTCGCCGTAGACCTCGGTGATGCCAAGTTTGTTGGCAACCGAGTTGACCACTCCTTGAGCATCGCCCGACAGCAAAACCACGTGCTTGCCAAGCCTCTTGATTTGCTCAACCGCCTCGATGGCAGAATCGCGAATCACGTCACCAACCGAGATGAATCCGAGTAATTCAGATTCTTTCAACACGAACACGACGGTTCGCCCGAGAGCATTTTCTTCGTTTGCCTTCAACAGATCGTTGACACTCAACGAAAGGTTTCTTGAAGTCAAGAGCGCGGGGCCACCGATTGTGATCACATCGGCACCAATTCGAGCGGTGACACCTACACCAGGGATAACCCTGAAGTCTTTTGCAACCAAATCGCTTGCCTCGCCTGCGTGAGTGACAATTGCGCGCGCGAGCGAATGCTCTGAATACTTCTCAACTGCAGCGGCGAGGTGCAACATCTCGGTCGAGTCGTTGCGACCTTCAATTGAATAGACCCCTGCAACATTTCGCTTTCCTTCGGTGAGGGTGCCGGTCTTGTCGAACACCACCACGTCAACGTTGCGCAGCGCTTCGAAAGACTTGCGATCG
>CAZDKF010000187.1:0-1993 GCA_964505955.1 uncultured Rhodoluna sp.
CTGGGGAACAACCTTCGCCAAGGTGCTTGCCGACGCGGGCAACGATATCTGGCTGTGGGCTAGGCGAGAAGAGACCGCCGAGGAGATCAACGACACCCGTCGCAACGGTGACTATGTGCCTGGCGTTGTGTTGCCGAGCAACCTGCGGGCCTCTAGCGATGTTGCGGCCGTTCTCGATGGTGCCGAGCAGGTTTACATTGCTGTGCCTTCGCAAAGCCTTCGCTCGAATCTCACCGCCTGGGGTCACCTGATTCCGCCCGCTGCAATTCTGGTAAGTCTCCTGAAGGGAGGCGAGCGTGACACCGGTTTGCGAATGAGCGAGGTAATTCTCGAGGCCACCGGTTTGCCTGCCTCACAAATTGTTGTTGTGTCTGGGCCAAACCTAAGTCAAGAAATTGCGGCCGAGCAGCCAGCCGCTTCGGTTGCATCTTCGAGCAGCAAAGATTCAGCTTCGAGAGTTGCCGAAGCTTCGACTAACTCGTACTTCACAACCTTCACAAACAACGATGTAATCGGCACCGAGTTCTGTGGGATTATAAAGAATCTCCTCGCCGGTGCAATCGGAAGCGTCACCAAGGCTTCAATCATGACGCGCGGTCTCGCAGAGATATCGCGATTTGCGGTTGCCTACGGTGCGCAACCAAACACCATGGTTGGCCTTGCCGGTTTGGGTGACCTCATCGCCACCTCGGAGTCGCCGCTTTCGCGAAACCACAAAGCGGGCGAAATGCTTGGTCGGGGTTATTCGCTTCGCGAGGTTCTCAAGCGCATGTCGCAAACGGCCGAAGGGCTTTCATCTGTCAAGCCGGTTCTTGCGCTTGCCGAAGCCAAAGGCATTTCAATGCCGATTGTCGAGCAGGTACACGCCGTGCTCGAAGGCCGCATGGATCCGCGCGACATCGCCCCGCACCTAACCCACGAAACCGACGGTCCGGTTCGCGAATAATGAGCAAGCTGCGCGTTGCAATTCTTTTCGGCGGCCCATCTTCTGAGCACGAAATCTCTTGCGCCTCTGCAGCGGGCGTTCTCTCAGCGATTGACCGCAGCAAGTATGAGGTCATCCCTGTCGGCATAACCAAGGCCGGCGACTGGACTCTCGCTGCCGACGACGCGTCGAAGTGGGCACTGCGCAAGGGCGATCTGGCCGTTGTCGAAGACGAGGGTAATCGGGTGGCTTTTGCCACGGATGGCAGCCGCGAACTGGTGTTGACCGACGGCACTGGCTTTCGTTCGCTGGGTGTTGTCGACGTTGTGTTTCCGGTGCTGCACGGGCCTTATGGCGAAGACGGCCAGGTTCAGCGTGAGCTCGAGGCCGTTGGCGTTGCCTATGTTGGCAGCGGGGTTTTGGCCTCTGAACGCGGCATGGATAAGGAACTCTCGAAAGAAGCGTTTCTTGCTGCCGGCATCTCGGCCACCCCGCACGTGGTTCTCACCGAAGACTCGTTCATGCGCGACCCCGAAACGGCGCTCGAGAAGATTGGGCTTCTCGGCCCGCTGCCGATTTTCGTGAAGCCAGCCCGCGCAGGTTCATCCAATGGAGTTAGCAAGGTTAAGGATCTCGACCAGCTTGGCGAGGCTCTCGAAATTGCTTTTGCCGAAGATCAGAAGGTTGTTATCGAGCGAGGGCTTAGCGTTCGCGAAATTGAGTTTGCCGTTCTCGAATCGCGCGACGGTGGTCGGCCGAAGGTATCCTTGCCCGGTGAAATCGTGGTGAAGTCACGCGAGTTCTATGACTTTGATGCCAAGTATCAAGACGAAGATTCTGTCGATTTGATTGTGCCAGCTGTTGTCGAGCCGGCACTGCTTGCCGAATTACAAAAAGCTGCGGCTGATGCGTTCGTTGCTCTGGGTTGTGAAGGTCTCGCGCGAGCAGACTTCTTCGTTACCACCGACGGTTACTTCGTCAACGAACTAAACACAATGCCGGGCTTCACTCCGCTGTCGATGTATCCGGCGCTTTGGAAAGCCTCTGGTCTTGGCTATTCAGATTTGA
>CAZDKF010000188.1:0-1987 GCA_964505955.1 uncultured Rhodoluna sp.
GCTTCTATGGCCACGACAGGGTAACGCTAGCCCACAAAAAACTTGGCAAGCCGATTCTCTATCTCGTGATTATTCACGTGCTCGCTTCGGTTACGCAGTTCTCGCTTCTATCCGGTGAAAACCTCATCAACGAGTTCATCGCGATGGTCACCTACACCCCAGACATAATTACATCTGCGCTTGCATTCGCTGCGATGATCACCGTTGTTCTCACCTCGCTGAACATTTCACGAAAGCGCATGCCATACGAGGTGTGGCACCTTTTGCACCTCTTGGCATACGCCGCAGTGTTGCTGGCAATTCCGCACCAGTTCTCACTTGGCAATGACATAAACTCGCAAGACTTTGCAACCTACTACTGGATAGCGCTATACGTGTTTGTGCTCGCGAACATCGCCTGGTTCAGAATTCTAAAACCGCTGTTGCGAGCGATGACCTCAAAGCTCAAAGTTGAACGCATCGAGAGAACGTCGAGTGATTCGGTTTCGGTTTATCTAAGCGGAAAGAACATGAAGAAGTACAAAGCCGAAGCCGGACAGTTCTTTTTATTTCGCGCACTGACCGCGAGGGGTTGGTTTAGGCCGCACCCGTTTTCAATGTCTGCCGCTTCGAACTCAAAACACGTTCGTTTCACAATTGGCTCGCGCGGCGACGACACCGAGCAGCTGCAAGGCATTCAACCCGGAACGACGGTGCTTCTCGAGGGACCCTATGGAGTATTCACCGAGAGTCGTCGCACCAAAAAAGATGTAGTTCTAATCGCATCCGGAATCGGCATCCCTCCGATTCGCGCACTCGCCGAGTCGATCGTTGGGCACCCCGAGGATGTCACCATCATCTACCGGGTTCGGGATGAGAAAGATGCGCCGCTGCTGGCCGAAACGCGCGAGCTGGCTCGCATCCGTGGGTTCAAACTTGTAGTTCTAGCCGGCAAACGCGCAACACCAAACAGCTGGATGAGCGCTGGCCCAGAGGGCGCAAGTGACCTCGACCGGCTGCTCGAGATAGCGCCTAAGGTGAAGGATTCCGACATTTATGTCTGCGGGCCAACCGCCTGGACTCGCGCGGTTGAGCGCACTCTCAACCGAGCGGGCACACCGAGACAGCAAGTGCACACAGAGGAGTATGCCTGGTGAGAGTTTCAACTAAAACGGCTATATCGGCGATAACGTTCGGTGTGCTTAGCCTGACCTACAACATCGGCGAGCAAGCACCATTGACGAGTAACTCGTTCTCTGCGCCAAGCAACACATCTTTGCCTTCAAGCTCTAACATGCAAAGCACACCCGGTGCGCCTGTGCTTACTCCTACCCCGGTGCAAACCTCACCCGCGAAACCCACGACAACTAGTCCTCCTGTAATTGCTGCAACGCCAAGCGCGCCTTCCGTTGTCGTGACAACAAAAACAGTCGACGGATCAATAGTTCAATCTGGTTACGGCAAGGTGCAAGTGCAAGTCACCAAGAACGCCGGCAAGATCACCGACGTTACGATGTTGCTTGCTAACGCAACCGAAGGTCGCTCAGCCGCGTTTAGTTATCTCATTCAGTATGCGATTGATGCCAACTCAAGCAACTTCGCAAACCTGAGCGGCGCAACTTACACAAGCGAAGCTTTCAAGAAGTCGCTAGATGCTGCACTAGCAAAGTTCTAATGACAGAGAATCGATTCGATCGCATAGAGATGTGCATGGGCACTGGCTTTCGCTTTCAAGGTCAGAGCACACTCGAAGCTGGTCCAACAGATTTGGCGCTTCAAGCCGCGTGCGCGATTTTGCACGAGGCCGACCAAATCTTCAGCACCTACAAACCCGAGTCATCGATTAGCAAACTCGCCGCCGGAAAAACATCTGTCGCAGAGTGCCCCGCTGTTGTCGGTGAAGTCTGGGATGCCTGCGAAGCGTGGGAAAAACGCACCGATGGTTGGTTCAGCGCTTTTTCACCCGACCACACTTTTGATCCGAGCGGGCTGGTGAAAACCTGGGCTG
>CAZDKF010000189.1:0-1980 GCA_964505955.1 uncultured Rhodoluna sp.
GCTAATGGCGCGTGACTACCGCGGCAAAACTGCCCTCATCACAGGCGCTAGCGCTGGCCTCGGAGTTGAATTCGCAAATCAGCTCGCAAGCCGCGGAGCTAATTTGATTTTGGTTGCTCGACGCAAAGATCGCCTACAAGCAGTAGCCAAGGCGGTCAAACTGATGCACAAGGTTGAAGTGACAGTAATGGTTGCCGACCTCGCCGAGGTTGGCGCAGCCGAGAAACTCTTCAAGACCCTTGCTCGCAAAAAACTTTCTGTCGACATCTTGGTGAACAACGCAGGCTTCGGAACATTCGGTGAGTTCAAGAATGCAGATTCCACCAAAATCAGCGAGCAGATTCAGGTGAACGTGCTTGCTCTGGTTGAACTAACAAAACTCGCACTACCATCAATGATCAAGAAGAACGACGGCGTAATTCTTAACGTTGCCAGCACCGCCGCATACCAGTCGATTCCATACATGGCCGTCTATGCGGCAACCAAGGCTTTTGTTCTTTCGTTCACTGAAGCTTTGTGGGGTGAACTAATCGGAACGAAGGTTTCCGCAATCGCACTTTCGCCGGGTGGAACCAAGACCGAATTCTTTGAAGTGGCCAGCAACGGAAAATCACCCGACGGCCTAGGCAAACTGATGACGGTTGAGCAGGTGATCACCGTTGCCTTGAACGCCCTCGATAAACCGACTCCGCCGCCCAGCGTGATTTCTGGTGCAGCAAACTTTGCTCTCGCGTTTAGTGGTCGACTTGTGCCACGCCAGCTGGTGATCAAGCTCGCCCGCAGCATGTTCAAGTCAAGAAACTAGTTGCTCTAAACGCAGCTATGGTGCTTACTGGGCGCTAGGCCTGCCAGCGTAGGGGAACATTTCACCCCAACGAATCGGCACGATTCGCACTGTTCTGGCTGGGTTTGGCGCCTCTAGCATTAGCCCGCCGCCGATGTAGATAACAACGTGATACTTGTCGCCATCGAAAGCCGACTCTTCGGAATACCAGAGCAAGTCACCGACCTGCATTTGGTTTAGCGGAATCAGTTTGCGTTGCTGCGCCATGGTTCTGAACTGGTTCGTTGCAGAGTGAGTGCCGATGTAGATTCCTGCCGCTGCATACCCCGCTTTCATCAATCCAGAGCAATCCCAGATGTTTGGACCAATCCCTCCGAGCACATATTTCTCACCGAGCTGTGCGCGCATGAAGTCGAGAGCGATGTTGACTTTCGCTTCATTAGGAGCGCCCACCGTATAGAGTTCGGGGGCATCCATTTTCGCGCGGCCGGCTGCCTGTCTGCGTTCAGCAGCAAGGCCTTCGGCGCGTTGACGTTCTAGTTCTGCCGAGGTGTTCTGCAGCGATGCGAGTTGTGCATAGAAAGTTCTGTTCAGCGAAACATTTTCGTTAACTAAAGCTTGCGCAGTGTTTGCCGCAGTTTGTGCGCTTTCGAATGCCGTCTCTGCAACTTGCTTTCTTGCTTCGAGTTCGATCTTCGCAGCACTCAATTCATTCGCTAGCGACTGCGCATACTTTTGCTTTTGAATTGAGCGCAGGTAAATCGTGTTGCTGCTCTGCGCGATTTTGTCTTGTGCGCCAAGTTGATAGAGCAGGTCGCTTGCCTCGCTCGAGTTCAAGAAAAGATTCAAAGAGGTTCCCGCGGTTCCGCTGCGATACATCTGCCCGGCAATTTGACCGAGCTGCTGCATGGCTTGATTCGCTTGCGCCTCGGCCGCGTCGGCCTGCGACTGAAGTGTTGCTACCTGCGCGGCTTTTTGGTCGAAGGCATCTTTCGCGATGCTGTAGGCCTCACCCTTAATCTGGGCGGTTCTCTCGGCAGCATCTGCCTTTGTTTCAAGGTCTGCGATGATCGCCTCGATGCGCTTGATCATGGCCTTCTTGGTTGACACCTTCTTCTTGGCCGCGGCAACCTCGGCAGCTGTCGGATAAGAAGGCACGGCCTGTGCCACCTGGGTGAGAGAAATAGATGTGACTA
>CAZDKF010000190.1:0-1979 GCA_964505955.1 uncultured Rhodoluna sp.
GGTTGAAGACAAGAAACTGATCGAAATTGAAGTTGACGGTTGGAAAGACAAAGCTTTTGCCGTCGCCGGCGCGAACCTGCAGGTCGCCGAATCTGCAGATCGCACAACCTTGCTGAGTCCGTTTGACCCGCTGGTTTGGTTTAGACCTCGCAGCGAAAAACTTTGGAACTTTCACTACCGAATCGAGATTTACACGCCAGAGCCAAAGCGCATCTTCGGCTACTACACACTGCCGATTTTGCACAACGGCGAGATTGTTGGTCGCGTCGATCTCAAGAACGACAGACAGACCAAGACGTTGCTCGTGCAGTCTGCTTGGCACGAAGAAGACTTTGCCGCAAAGCGCTTGCCCACGCTCGCCCGCGACCTCGCCGCACACCTCGCCGAAGTTGCCGCCTGGCAGGGTTGCGAGCGCATCGAGGTAAAGCAAAAGGGCAACCTTTCGGCTGCCCTTGCTAAAGCGGTCAAATCATTAAAGCCTTGAATTTCAAAAGCTTCTAGAAAGCTCCACCCATCTTTTTTAGGCGCTCGATGCGAGCCCCAATCGGTGGGTGGGTTGAGAACATGCGCTCAACGAAGCCAGGCTTCACAGGGTCTGAGATGTACATGTGAGCCATCGACTTCGATGGGCGACGCATTGGGCGACCATACTGGCCCAGCTTGTCTAGCGCGCTGGCCAGGCCCTCCGGGTAGCGGGGCATGTCAACGCTCGTGGCGTCTGCGAGGTACTCGCGCTGACGCGAAACCGCGGCACTAACCAACGGGCCGATTAGCCAGGCGATGATCGCCGCCACAATTCCAACGGCCCAGAAGCCCAGCTGAATTGCTGCTGCGTTGCCATCACGACTGTCGCGGTTGAAGTTGCTGTAGAACGCCATTCGAATGGCAAAGTCGGCTAGCAAACCAATTGCGCTAACCAGACCAAAGACGATTGTTGAAACTCGGATGTCGTAGTTCTTGACGTGAGCCATCTCGTGAGCCATGACGCCCTGCAGCTCTTTGTCATCCATGATTTCTAGAAGACCTGAGGTTGCTGCAACGATTGCGTGATCTGGGTCTCGACCGGTCGCAAAAGCATTTGGAGCCGGGTCGGGAATCACATAAACCTTTGGCATCGGCATTCCTTGAGAAATCGCAATGTTCTCAACGATTCGCCAAAGCCTGGGGTTCTCGGCCTTGCTGATTTCGATCGCACCAGTTGATGCGATGGCAAATTTGCCGGCCGCGTAATACTGAATCAACGTGTAGATCAAGATGAAGCCAACGATAAGCAGTGCTGATGATCCGTTGCCCGAATACCATCCCCACCACAGACTTATGCCAGAAAGCAGCGCAACGAAAACACCGATGATGATAATCGTGTTGCGCTTGTTTGCGGCTATGGCCGAATACATGGTTCCCCTACTCGCCTCGGCGACAAAAGGTTAGGTGCTAGAACTTTAGCTTTGGTGGCTCAGCGATTGCAGCCGAGTCAGCAACCTCGAAGAACTCGCGCTCTTTGAAACCGAGACCGCGAACGAAGAGGGTTGCCGGAAACTCTTTGATCTTGATGTTGAGCTCGCGCACGCCACCGTTGTAGAAACGACGTGAAGCCATGATCTTGTCTTCGGTGTCGCTTAGCTCAGCCTGTAGGTTCAAGAACCCGGCGTTGGCCTGAAGCTGTGGGTAAGCCTCGGCAACAGCGAACAAGCTCTTTAGCGCGTTGGTGAAGTCACCCTCGGCCTGAGCCGAAAGCGCTGGCGACTGCAGGGCCTCTGGTGAGACGGTTGCTGCGCGAGCCTTGGTGACGTTCTCGAATACTTCTTTCTCGTGCTTTGCGTAGCCCTTGACCGCCTCAACGAGGTTCGGAATTAGGTCGGCGCGGCGCTTGAGCTGAACTGTGATGTCGCTCCACGCCTCTTCAACACGGACGTTTAGACGAACGAGTGAGTTGTAGGTGTTCCATAGGTAGAGACCTAGGAGGACGGCGATACCAGCGA
>CAZDKF010000191.1:0-1967 GCA_964505955.1 uncultured Rhodoluna sp.
ACAGATCGAGCTTCGATCGCTCAGGTGCCGCGAGCCTCGCCGCAATTTTGGTTGTGCTCACCATCGCCCTCTTGCTAATTGAACCGGCACTAAGAGGCAAGTCGGTTGTCACCGACTCTCGCACTCGCAAGTATTCAGAAATTCAACTCGGATGGTTTGCCCACGTGGCCGTGATGCTCGCGAGCGCTTGGGTAATCGTGAGTTTGGTGCTACCCGCTTACAGTTTGGTTCGCTGGAACCAAACCGGTTTATCGCAGGTTGATTTGGGTGAGGTTTCACGCGCGCTGATTAACTCTGTTGGTTACGCAGCGGGCGGCGGATTCATGGCAGTTGTTTTTGGTCTCGCAGTTGCGGTTCTCGCAATTCGATACAGGTCAACTTTAACAAGCGCACTCGAGAGATCGATTTGGATCACACACGCCGTGCCTGGCATAGTTGTTGCGCTGTCACTTGTGTTTTTGAGCAACCGTGTTCTGCCTGAGATTTATCAGACCAGCACACTCGTTCTCGTTGCCTATTTGATTTTGTTTTTGCCAAACGCAATTGCCGCAATGCAAACACCAATTAGCCAAACTCCTCGCGAACTCGATGAAATTGCCGCAAGCCTTGGCGCTAGCAGATTGCAAACTCTTCGCCGAGTCATCATTCCGATTGCCGGGCCGGGAATTCTCGCCGGTGGCGCACTCGTCTCGCTGGCTGTTCTCAAAGAATTGCCCGCGACGCTGCTGCTTCGCGAAACCGGAATCGAAACTCTTGCCACCCGCCTCTGGAGCGAGACCTCGGTTTCTGCCTATGCCGCTGCAGCTCCCTATGCATTACTTTTAGTTGTGGTGGCAGGAATCCCAGCCTGGTTGCTGAATCGTCAGGTTCAAGCGGGCTCTAGGGCACAAAGTGGCATTGACCAAAGAATCGAGCGTGAGTGATGACAATCGTGCTCTCGCTCAGGTCGGTTAGAAAAGAATTCGCCGGCCAGGCCGTCTTGAAAAACATCAACTTGGATGTCGCCGAACGCGAGTTCTTGGCGATTCTCGGCAGCAGCGGATCTGGCAAGACCACTCTCTTGCGCATCATTTCGGGCTTCGATTCGCCAGACGGCGGACAGGTTGAAATCGCCGGACGAACCGTGTTTGGTGATGGCAAGAGCGTTTCTGCCGAAGAACGCAAAGTGGGGTTCGTGCCCCAGGATGCCGCGCTGTTTCCCCACCTATCCGTGGCTCAGAACATCGCTTTCGGCCTGAGCAAGCAGACTGCCAGCGAGCGCACCGAGCGGGTTGCTGAGCTGCTGACATTGATCGACATGGTTGGTTTCGAAGATCGCATGCCTCATCAACTTTCTGGCGGTCAGCGACACAGAGTTGCTCTGGCACGAGCACTTGCACCGAAGCCTGCGCTGATTTTGCTCGATGAGCCGTTCTCTTCGCTCGATGCCGAACTTAGAGTACGTTTGCGCGAAGACGTGAAACGGGTAATTTCAAAAACTGGCACCACCGCAATTCTTGTTACTCACGATCAAGAAGAGGCTCTGTCGATGACAAGCCGCGTGGCAATTTTGCGCGAGGGCGAATTTGCGCAAATCGGAAATCCGAGTGAAATTTATCAGGCACCTGCCGATGTTGAGATGGCCACCTTCTTGGGCGACTCGGTAATCATCGACGGTGTTATCGAAAATGGAAAAGTTGTTACCGATCTCGGTTTGCTCACCGCACTAAACAAGGTGACCGACGGAGCAACCGGACGCGTTGCGATTAGACCCGAAAACTTTTATCTGCAGCCAAACCCTAAGGGCGAAGGCGAGGTCGTTGGTCGACAGTACTTCGGTCACGATGCGCTTGTCGAAGTGAAATTGCCAACTCTTGTAATTCAAGCGCGAGCCAATGGTCCGTTTGCACCCGAGGTCGGAATGAAAGTCACGGTTTGGGTTCGCGGTCAGGTGAACTTTTACACCGATTAGTTTTGCGACTTAGCTG
>CAZDKF010000192.1:0-1967 GCA_964505955.1 uncultured Rhodoluna sp.
GACACTCGTCGATAGCTTCAACCATTGATGCAGACGTGTTTGCGTCAAAGCAGCGAACCGGGTCGGCATCGATCTGCTCAACATCTGCTGGAGTGGGCAACTGATAGTCAGGCGCCACGGAAACTGCACCGATTGCGACGGTGTGTGTTACCAAATCAATGCCAAGTTCACGCAAGAAACTCGAGGCAACGGATCCGAGGGCGACCCTTGCTGCTGTCTCTCGAGCGCTAGCTCGCTCAAGCACGGGCCTGCTGTCTGTGAACGAGTACTTCTGCATTCCTGTGAAGTCGGCATGACCAGGTCTAGGGCGAGTCAATGCTTCTGCCCTAGCGCCCGTGAGTTCTTGCTGCAGAGGATCTGCAGACATAACCTCTTGCCACTTTGGCCATTCGGTATTGGTAATTCTTAGGGCAACCGGACCGCCAATTGTGAGACCGTGCCGAACACCGCCGCTGAAGTGAACATCGTCTAGCTCGAACTTCATTCGTGCGCCGCGACCGTAACCTAGACGTCGACGCGCGAGACTCTCTTGAACATTTGACGTTGTGATTGGAACGCCAGCGGGTAGGCCTTCAAGGATGGCAACCAACTCGGGGCCATGGGATTCACCAGCGGTTAACCAACGCAACATCAGATAAGTCTGCCACAAGCGGGTTGTCTGGTCTAGATGAGCCCAAGGCTATCGCGCATCGCCAGTTCGACGGCACGCTCGTTTGGAAGAGCAGCATCGACATCGCCGCTCGTGAAAACACGTAATTGGGCAATGGCCTGAAAAATCAGCATCTCGATACCGCTAACAGCCGGCAGCGATCTCGCCATCCATGCTGAAGCGAATGCACTAGGCCATGAACTGTAGGCGATGTCGAAGAAAAGACCCCGAGGTTTGAAGAACCAGTTACGTCCAAGCTTCGTAGCGTAGGGGTCTAGCGCGCCAGCCGGAAGGGTGGATATGACAATGTCCGCAGTAGCAAGCGATCGATTTAGAGACTTGAACGAGCGAATGTCGATGCTAAAGCCCGCAGCTAAAGCGAGTAACTTGGTCTGCTTGGCCTTCTTTGAATCTCTTGCTACCACGGTCACCTTTGAAGCTGGATTGGAAAGTAAGGCCGCGAAGACCGCTGACGTCGCGGTGGCGCCAGAACCTAGAATCACAACCCTTGGCGCACCTGCCGATAGAGAATCTCTTAGCGCAGACTGAATGCCGAAGACATCGGTATTGAAACCCTTCCAGCCCTTTTGCGTGCGGTGAAGTGTATTGCTAACACGAGTTGCTTGCGCGATTGGATCAAGTTCGTTAGCTAATCGATTGGCCTCGAGTTTGAGTGGCATTGTGACGCTGAGTCCATGCCATGATTCGTCGAGTGTTTCGAGAAACTGCAGGAGCCTGCCTTCAGAAATCTCGATGGCGGAGTAATTCCAATCGACCGACAGCACTCTGTGGGCGGCACGATGAATGATTGGTGACTTCGAATGCGAGATCGGACTTCCAACAACGGCGTACTGCTTATTCATAACCGGGA
Source organism: uncultured Rhodoluna sp. (assembly GCA_964505955.1). Taxonomy (GTDB): domain Bacteria; phylum Actinomycetota; class Actinomycetes; order Actinomycetales; family Microbacteriaceae; genus Rhodoluna. Next base: position 1,521 of record CAZDKF010000192.1, read on the forward strand.
TTCTCACGCATCCACGCAAGCCATTGCCTGACCGCCTTTTGATGCTCTGCATAGGTATTTGTGAACACTGTCTCACCAGTTGCCAGGTTTACCGTCACAAAGTAGAACCAATCACCGTCGGCTGGATTCACTGCCGCGTCTATAGCAAGCGAACCAGGTGCGCCAATCGGACCAATTGGAAGTCCAGGGTACTTGTAGGTGTTGTAGCCGTTGTCGTCGGCCCGGTCGGCTTTCGAGGTGGTGAACGTTGAGCCTTTTACGCCGTAACTTACGGTTGCGTCAGACTGCAAAGGCATGCCGGTTTCTAGACGGTTTGTGAAGACTCTAGAGGCCTTGTAGAAGTCTGAGGTGTTTCGAACTTCTTTTTCAACGATTGAAGCGAGAGTCAGAACATCGTGTCGGTCTGAGGGTTTTACGCCATATCTGTCGAGTTCAACGATGGTGCGA
>CAZDKF010000193.1:0-412 GCA_964505955.1 uncultured Rhodoluna sp.
CAACGTGATCGATTACCTCTTTCGAAACCAACGGGCCTAGGGTGTCAAAGATTGCCTGACCCCACGGATTCATCTTCTCGGCCTCGGTGCCGGGGAGGTATCCGAGTTCTTGACCGCCAACCGCGAACAACGGGCGAAACACCATGATCTTCTTGTGCTGACGACGTTCGAGCACTGCCTCGAGCGCGGCACAAAGTGCGAGTGCCGACTTTCCAGTTCCGGCGCGGCCACCCATCGAAACGATTCCGATTTCAGAGTCGAGCAACATTTCGATTGCGAGTCGCTGCTCAGCGCTGCGACCGTGCACACCAAAAACATCGCGGTCGCCTGGCACGAGTTTGATTTTCGAACCCGCCTCAACACGACCGAGAGCGCTGCCGCGCTCCGAGTGAATAATCAATCCGGTGTTGAT
>CAZDKF010000193.1:422-1928 GCA_964505955.1 uncultured Rhodoluna sp.
AAATACGTTGTGATAAGACCGCCTTTTTTGGTGTACCCCCGGTGACTCCTGAAGCTGAAAATAAAGCTATCAACTCCCCAATTTGTCTTGATCTTCGGTATTGCACGGCACCATTGGCAACGCCGTTGTGTTTGATTAGCTCGGTGTCGTATAGGTCGTTGACCTCGTCACCGGTTAGCGTGATTTCGCTGATGCCTGTCCAGCCAGAGTCGACTGCGATATCGTTGCGATACTCTTCGGCGTGCATGCCGAGCGAAGCGGCCTTCACCCGCATCGGCAGGTCTTTCGAAACCACGGTCACGTCTAGCCCTTCGCTCGCGAGGTTGAAGGCGCAAGCGAGAATTCGCGAGTCGTTGTCGCCGAGCTGCATTCCGCTTGGCAGCACAGACTGGTCGATGTGGTTCAGTTCAACGCGAAGGGTTCCGCCGTCGCCAACCTGCATCGGAAAATCGAGGCGCTCGTGCTCCGCGCGAAGGTCATCCAAGTTTCTAAGGGCCTGGCGGGCGAAGTAGCCAATTTCGGGGTCGTGACGTTTCTTCTCGAGCTCGTTGATCACAATGATCGGAATAACAACTTCTTGCTCTTTGAACTTGAACAGAGCCGTTGGGTCAGAAAGTAGCACCGATGTGTCGAGCACATATGTCTTCGTTGCGACATCCGGTTTCTTCTTCGCAGCCGTTGCTGACTTGGCTTTGCTGGTGGTCGAAGTTGAACCGGTTCGGGCCACGGGTGCTCCTTATGTTGTTATCTTGCAGCGAATTTACGCCTGACCACACGGCAGCCGTGGCACCGACACGCCCGAGTGCGTGAAACGTAATGGTTTGTTTACCAGAACTGAGAGCTAGGCTCCGAAACGGCGGTTGCGGTTGGCAAACGCTCGAATGGCTCGCAAGAAATCGACCTTGCGAAAGTCGGGCCACAGCGCCTCTTCGAAATAGAGTTCGCTGTTGCTGCTCTGCCACAGCAAGAAGCCGCTCAGGCGCTGTTCGCCCGAGGTGCGAATAATCAGGTCTGGGTCGGCTTGCCCGCCCGTATAGAGATGCTCGGCAATGAGTTCTGGGGTTAGCGACTCGCTTAGCTCGTCGATGGTTTTGCCACTGCCCGAGTGCTGCTTGATAATGCTCTTCACGGCGTCGGCGATTTCGGTTCGGCCACTGTAGGCGACGGCCAGGTTGACGATTGGCTTATCGAGCGCCGCAGTTGAATTCTCGGCTGCCTCGATTGGGCTGCGAAGCGACTCTGGAAGAACTGCTCGATCTCCAACCAGTCGCACCTGCCAGCGTTTGCGTCTCGCGAGTTCGGTTGCCACCTCGCCGATGATTCTGAGCAAGTCTTGTAATTCGTCTGACGAGCGCTTCACCAGGTTGTCAGTTGAGAGCATGTAGAGCGTGGTGTTCTTGATGCCGATCTCGTCGCACCACTGCAGAAACTCGAATATCTTGAGTGCGCCGGCCGCGTGCCCTGCTGAAGCTTTCGAACCAGGTCTGCGTTCGGCCCAGCGCCGGT
>CAZDKF010000194.1:0-1897 GCA_964505955.1 uncultured Rhodoluna sp.
ATCAAAGAGCGACCAGACGCTATATTGCCGACTCTCGGAGGACAAACAGCTCTGAACGCAGCAATGGCGCTCGACGAGCTTGGCATTCTCAAGAAGTACAACGTCGAACTCATCGGCGCGAAGATTGAGGCCATCAAAAAGGGCGAAGATCGCCAGCTCTTCAAGCAGCTGGTGCTCGATGCCGGTGCTGACGTTGCCAAATCAGTCATCGCTCACAACCTGGACGAGGTACTGGCAGGAGCAGAAATCCTTGGCTATCCACTCGTAGTGCGGCCATCTTTCACAATGGGTGGATTAGGTTCGGGTTTCGCATACAACGAGCAAGACCTGATTCGTATTTCGTCTGCTGGTTTGCAGGCGAGCCCAACAACCGAAGTTCTGCTTGAAGAGTCGATTCTCGGTTGGAAAGAGTACGAGCTCGAGCTCATGCGCGACAAGAACGACAACTGCGTCGTGGTTTGCTCTATCGAGAATGTCGACCCGGTTGGCGTTCACACCGGGGATTCAATCACTGTCGCACCGGCGCTCACACTTACAGATCGCGAATACCAGAACCTGCGCGATATCGGCATTCAAATCATTCGAGATGTCGGCGTAGACACGGGCGGTTGCAACATCCAGTTCGCTGTTGATCCGGCCGACGGTCGAGTGATTGTTATCGAGATGAATCCGCGTGTTTCGAGATCGTCGGCATTGGCTTCAAAAGCGACCGGTTTTCCAATTGCCAAAATTGCGGCAAAGCTGGCGATTGGTTACACGCTAGATGAGATTCCCAACGACATTACCAAGGTGACACCGGCAAGCTTCGAGCCAACTCTTGACTACGTGGTCGTGAAAGTTCCGCGCTTCGCGTTCGAGAAGTTTCCGGCAGCCGACCCAACTCTAACCACGACGATGAAGTCAGTTGGCGAGGCCATGGCACTTGGCAGAAACTACACCCAAGCGTTGCAGAAGGCTCTCAGGAGCCTTGAGCGTCGAGGCTCTTCATTCCACTGGACGGGACAACCTGGCGATAAGGCCGCACTGCTAGAGCAAATCAAGGTGCCGACCGATGGTCGAATAGTGGCCGTGCAGCAGGCTCTTCGAGCCGGAGCGACAAATGAGGAAGTTTTCGAATCGACAAAGATTGATCCTTGGTTTATTGACCAGATGATTCTGATCAACGAGGTTGCAGATTTCATCAAAACGGCAACGACATTTGGTGCTGAAGAAATCAAACACGCAAAGAATCACGGATTCAGCGACAGTCAGCTAGCTCAGTTGCGAGACATCACCGAAGCCGAGGTGCGTGCAATTCGTCACTCGATTGGCTTGCGGCCGGTTTACAAGACCGTAGATACCTGTGCTGGAGAGTTTCCCGCTGAGACGCCGTATTACTACAGCACCTATGAGCAGGAAACCGAGGTCTCACCCTCGTCCCGACGCAAGGTGGTTATTCTCGGGTCTGGCCCTAACCGCATAGGCCAGGGCGTCGAGTTCGACTATTCGTGCGTTCACGCTTCTTTCGCCTTGCGCGACGCAGGCTACGAAACCATCATGATTAACTGCAACCCAGAGACAGTTTCTACCGACTATGACACAAGCGATCGACTCTACTTCGAACCGCTAACGCTCGAGGACGTTATCGAAGTCATTCACGCTGAACAGCAAAGCGGTGAGCTCGTTGGCGTCGTCGTGCAGCTCGGTGGGCAAACAGCTCTCGGGCTCGCGAAGGGTTTGAAGGAGGCTGGAATTCCAATTCTCGGCACGTCGCCAGAGGCCATCGATTTGGCAGAAGAACGCGGTCTATTTCAGAAGATTCTCGATGAAGCCAAACTGCTTTCACCTGCAAACGGAACCGCCATCAATCTAGACGACGCCGTTGTAATTGCAGCACGCATCGGCTATCCGGTGTTGG
>CAZDKF010000195.1:0-1895 GCA_964505955.1 uncultured Rhodoluna sp.
AATCATGGATGTCTTCGACTCCGAGGGTGTTCGCTTCGCGCTCGAAGTGCACCCGTCTGAAATTGCATACGACTACTACACAACCAAGTTGGCTTTAGAAGCCATCGACAACCGCAAGGCCTTCGGCCTCAACTGGGACCCAAGTCACATGATTTGGCAAGACATCGATCCGGCAAACTTCATCCTTGATTTTGCCGACAGAATTTATCACGTTGACTGCAAAGACACTCGAGTATTTCGCAACGATGGTCGACGCGGTCGAATGGGTTCTCACCTCGGCTGGGCAGACCCGCAACGCGGTTGGTCTTTTGTCTCGACCGGTCGCGGAGACGTCGATTGGGAGATGAGTTTCAGAGCGTTGCGAACAATCGGATACAACGGGCCAATCTCTGTCGAGTGGGAAGACGCCGGCATGGATCGCTTGCACGGAGCAGCGGAAGCAGTTGGCTTCATCAAGAGCTTGCTCTGGAAGAGCCCAGACAGATCTTTCGACGCGGCTTTCTCTGTCGACTCGGCAGCCGAAGAAAACTAGTCGAGACTTAGCAGGGTTATCGACCCTGTGTCGTTGAGATTGGCAAACGCTTCGTCGAGGCAAGCGCTGCTAAACGCTATTGCCTGTGAATCAGGGCGAACCGCGCAATCGAAAATTCCCATTGCCTGACCGGCAAAGTTGTCACTGGCATCGAGCGAATAGAAAACTTCGCGTTCACCGTCGGCAGTGAAGCTGTCGATTCGACCGGCAAAAGCCATGGCCACAAAGAGTTTCGCTTCTGGGCCGAACGAGAGTCCGTCTGGCCCTGAGCCTGGCTCACAATCGAAAGAACCCACTCGCTCACCGGTGTCGTCGATGAAGCTGATTCGATCTGCAAAGGTCTCTGCCACGGCGAAAGAGTCTGCGCGCCGTTCGCAGCCGTTTGGAAACACAAACTTCGACGAAGAGAGAGTGACGTCGCCGTCTGGCGAAATTCTATAGAGCAGAGATTCGGCGGCAGGTTCGGTGTCTGGATTGAAGCCGTAACCGCCAACCCAGGCGGTTCCGTCGGCTTCAACGTGCATGTCGTTGAGCGGATACGAAGTTAGCGCCGAGAGGTCTGCATGAACTGACAGGTTCGCCGAGCCGTCGAGTCGCAAGACCAAACGCCTCAGGCAGTCAACAACCAGCAAGTCTCCGTTAGCAGCCCAGCCGATTCCTCCTGGCATCTCTGGGCCACCCTGCGAATGCGAAAGTCGCACGGTTGCATGTGCGTCAGGATTCCAAGAGATAACTTTTCCGCGAAACATGTCGCTAAACCACAGCTCGCCGTTGTGCCAGCGAAGTGCTTCGGCAAAGCCCAAGCCATCCAGGCGTTTTAGAACAGGGATGCTGCTCATGCTAGAAAGTTGCCGTAAGGCCACCGTCGACGGTGAGGGTTTGGCCGGTTGTGTAGGTGTTCGATCTGCCCGAAAGCCACAAGACCGCTTCAGCGATTTCGTTCGGCATAGATGCGCGTCTCAGTGGCAGGCGGCCGGTATCAACATACTGTGAGCGAAACTCTTCGGTGTCTGCCTCGTCGACACCTTGTTCGTTCAGACTCATCTGAGTGCGAACAAATCCTGGAGCAACTGCGTTCGCCAAAATTCCGTGCTCTGCACCGGTTAGTGCAAACGATCTCGTAGCTGCCTCAAGCCCGGCCTTGCCAACATCGTATGCAAGTGCGTCTTGCCGAGAGAAGTTAGCGTGCACGCTGGTGATGTTTACCACGCGGCCAAACTGTTGCGCTTTCATCGACTCAAAGGCCAGCGACATCAAACTCAGCGGTGCTTCTAGGTTGATTGCCCAAACCTTGCGCCAGTCTTCGACGTCTGATGAACCAAAAGGTGTCGAACGATAGATTCCTGCCACGTTTACCAATACA
>CAZDKF010000196.1:0-1526 GCA_964505955.1 uncultured Rhodoluna sp.
TCGCTCGATGAGACGAACAAAAGAAGAACCCGTACGTCTCATATCCGCTCAGAGCTCCCTGCCGCGGCGGCGCAGCAAGAAGTCGCCGCTCCCGCTGAACTGGGCGGAGCGGAGCGCCGCGAACTTGAGAAGAAGTTGAAGGGCGTCGAGCGAAGCCTCGAGAAGATCGCCGCCGATGAGACCGAACTGCACGCCAAGATGGCCATCCATGATCAGACCGACTACGAAGGGCTCGGCAAACTCGCTCAGGCTCAGGTCGAGATGAACGCCAAACGTGAGCAGTTCGAGCTCGAATGGCTTGAGCTCACCGAAAAACTGGGCTAGCCGCCGTTCATCTGGCAGACTTGGAGCGTCGGCAAGGCTCAGGCTTAGCCGGCAATGTCCCATGGTGTAATGGCAACACTCCGCCCTTTGGAGGCGGCTTTCTAGGTTCGAGTCCTAGTGGGACAGCTAGTAACCAGACCGAAAGGGCAGCATGGCCGAGCAGCATCTTGCAGTAGTGGTTCTAGCCGCTGGCGAAGGCACACGGATGCGCTCTCGCAAACCCAAGGTCATGCACGAAATTGCCGGTTTGCCGCTTCTTGGGCACGCGCTCGTTACCGCAACTCAGCTCGGAGCGAAGCATGTGGTGCCGGTTATTCGTCACCAAAAAGAACTCATTTCTGAATACGTTTCGGTGTTTTTTCCGAGCGCGATAATCGCCGAGCAAGACGAAGTGCCGGGCACCGGCCGAGCGGTTGAGTGTGCGCTCGAAGCTATCCCAGCAGATTTCGATGGTGCCGTCGTCGTCACAAGCGGCGATGTGCCGATGCTCGATGTGGCAACTCTTGAGCACCTGATTGAAACTCACCTCGAAAGTGGCGCGGCTGCTACTCTGCTGACCGCAATTCTCGATGACCCTGCCGGCTACGGTCGAATCATTCGCAACAATGCCGGTGCGTTTTTAGAGATTATCGAAGAACGCGATGCAACCGATGCTCAGCGTGAAGTGAATGAGATTAACGCCGGTGTCTATGTTTTTGATGCTAAGCACCTTCGTGCGGCGCTTGCAAAAATCGGCACCCACAACGCTCAGGGTGAGAAGTACTTGACCGACGTTGCCGAGGTTTTGGTGAAGGGTAAACAAAAAGTGCTTGCTCTTCAAGTTTCAGACAACTGGCTTGTTGCCGGAATCAACGACCGCCGTCAGCTCTCCGAAGTTGCGCTAGAGCTCAACCTCAGAATCTGCGAGGCGTGGCAGCTCGCCGGTGTGACAATTCTTGACCCGGCATCGACATGGATCGACGTCACCGTGCAGCTCGGCGAAGACGTGACGCTCATGCCGGGCACCCACCTTCGCGGGTTCACCACAATCGACGAGGGCTCGACAATCGGCCCCGAAGTTGTGATGACAGACACCCAGGTGGGCGCGGGCGCATCCGTGATAAAGGCACACGTAACCGGCTCACGCATCGGCGACGGCGCGAGCGTTGGGCCATTCGCCTACCTGCGCCCTGGCACAGACCTCGGGGCAGACGGCAAGATTG
>CAZDKF010000196.1:1536-1870 GCA_964505955.1 uncultured Rhodoluna sp.
GCAAGATTGGCACCTTCGTTGAGACCAAGAACGCCAAAATCGGGGCCGGCAGCAAGGTTCCACACCTCACTTATGTGGGCGATGCCGAGATCGGCGTTGGCAGCAACATCGGGGCTGGCACCATTTTCGCCAACTACGACGGAGTCGACAAGCACCGCAGCACTGTTGGCTCGCACGTGAGAACCGGCGCGTCAAACGTCTTCGTCGCACCAATTACGATTGGAGACGGAGCCTACACAGCAGCTGGCACCGTAGTTCGCAGAGATGTCGAGCCGGGCGCAATTGCTTTGAACGTTTCACCGCAAAAGAACTTGGCCGATTGGGTGTTGCAAAA
>CAZDKF010000197.1:0-1290 GCA_964505955.1 uncultured Rhodoluna sp.
TTCTGAACGGTCAACGATGTCGGTCATGTGGCACTCCTTCTGGGGTTCGAATGATCATTTCCACCCATGTTTTAGAACAAAAGATTCGCAGCCAAATTCCCGAGAAGAGCTTAGGTCGGTTATCTGCGGCTGGCCGTGCGAAACTAGAGATGTTCTAGCGCATTGCTGAATCTGGGAACAAGTCTAACCTTTGCGCTGTTTATCTGACTAGACCCCAAGAGAGGCGCCTGTTGTTTTCACCAGCCCGAATCAAGCTCTACGTTTGGCTTTCACTAGCTAGCCAGATACTCATCGTCGTGACCGGCGGTGCCGTTCGGCTTACCGCTTCGGGCTTGGGCTGCCCCACCTGGCCGAAATGCACGGATGATTCGTTCACAAATGTTCCCGAGCAGGGCATCCACGGGTTTATCGAGTTCGCCAACCGACTTTTGACTTTTGTGCTGATCATAATCGCGCTGCTCACCCTCATCGCAATCATGCGAAGCGGCAAGGCAAAGCGTCGCGGCATGGTTTGGCCGTCGTTTAGTCTTGGGCTTGGAATCATCGCGCAGGCCGTCATTGGTGGCATCAGCGTTCTCACCAACCTAAACCCGTGGGTTGTCGGACTGCACTTTATTGTCAGCACCATTCTTATTGCCATCGCTTCGATTTTGGTTTGGCGTTTCTATAAGCCAGAGCACCAACCGATTCCGTACTCGGTTTATTTACTTACCCCATGGATTGCGCTTAGCGGATTCACCTCGCTCGTCATCGGAGTCGTGGTAACCGGCGCCGGACCACACGCTGGCGACGCTAACTCGCCGAGAAATGGTCTCGATCTCGAGATAATTCAGCACCTGCACAGTTATCCGGGTTACGTCACTATCGCACTGACTCTCGCGGCACTCTTGCTTCTGGTGCGGGTAAACAAAGACGGCGCAGTCAAGCGCGCAACCAGAATAACCCTCGGTCTTTTTGTTGCTCTCGCGTTGCAGGCAATCATCGGAGTGATTCAGGCGAATACCGGCGTGCCCGCTATCTTGGTCGGCCTGCACATGCTCGGTGCTTCTCTGATTTCTAGCCTGATTACTTTTCAATGGCTTGCCGTTCGAGCGAAAGGCTAGCAATTGGCAAGAGTCTTTTGGTTTAGGCGCGATCTTCGCCTTCAAGATAACGTCGCCCTGAATGCCGCTGTTCGCGGTGCAAACGAAGACACCGATGGTGCAGTTGCGCCTGTTTACGTTGTAGATCTCGAAAGGTTTGAAGCACTTAGCCCCGGGCGCCAGCACTCGCTTGTTGCCTCACTAGATT
>CAZDKF010000197.1:1300-1844 GCA_964505955.1 uncultured Rhodoluna sp.
GCTCGACCGAAGGCTAACCATTCGACACGTTCGCGGGCTTGCAAATGTCGCACAAGAAATGATTTTGCTCGCAAAGGCCGCGAAGGCCGAGCGGGTTCACGCAACAAGGGCCTTCGACCCAGACGGCATTGCCGAGCAGAACGCTGTCGGCATTGCTCTCGCAGAGGCTGGAATTTTTCTGCAGCTCGACGACAGTAACTACGCGGTTGCTCCGGGTCTTGTTAATAAACCTGATGGCACCGCCTACCGGGTCTACACCCCGTTCTATAAGGCTTGGTCTCCACTCGCCATTGGCGCTCCGGTAAAACTTGAGACACCAAAGGTGAACTGGCTCGAGCCGGTTGAATGCATGGGTCGCCCGATTCCCGCGGAGCCAAGCCCATTCAAGATTCGCGCCGGTGAGGCGTTCGCGCTTAGAACGTTTGAGCGCTTTTTGATCAGAGCAGTCAAGACCTATGACGAGGATCGAAACCGACCAGACATGAGCGGCACTTCTCACCTATCGCATGCACTTGCCCACGGAGAAATTCATCCGCGCACGATT
>CAZDKF010000198.1:0-1835 GCA_964505955.1 uncultured Rhodoluna sp.
GCGTAGGGCTTGGTCATCAGCTTGCCACCGTCGGCGTGAACCGCCATGCCGATGACGTTTGGCACCATAACCCACTCAGAGGCATCGATGAACTGTTCGCGCATCCAGTCGAGAAACTGCTGAGGATTCGTGCCGGTGATGAGCGCAAGGTTGCTGAGCACCATGAGCCGCGGAATGTGGTGCACCCAGGCGCGCTTCTCTACGTCGGCAACCACTGAGCGCACACACTCCATTTTGGTTTTGCTTGAATCGTTGAAGAGCGGCAAGAGCTCGCGGTTTGCCTCGAGTCCGTTGAGTTCCCGATATTCCTCGCCCAAGAACCAATACATGCCGTTGATGTATTCGCGCCAGCCGATAATTTGCCTTACGAAGGCTTCTACCGATTCAATCGGGTAACCACCGCGTGCAAAGGCAGCAACCGCAGCTTCAACAACTTCGCTCGCGTGAAGCAGACCAACGTTCATGTATGGGCTCAGCAGCGAGTGATGCAACGCCCACTCATCTGCAGCAATCGCATCTTCGTATGGCCCGAACTCAGCTAGGTGGTGCTCAACAAAATAGTCGAGCTGCTTCAGCGCACCTGCGCGAGTCGTCGACCAGGTTTTTGTTGCTGTGTGACCAAGTTCGGTTTCTACTTCTTTATCTATGGCATCACGTTCGTGCTCGAGATGGGGCGGCCAAACGTAATTCTTTGGCGGTGGCAAACGATTCTCTGCGTCGTAGTTCCAGCGACCGCCGACGGGTTCGCCCGAAACTACAAGAATGTCTAATCGCACGCGCTGCGCACGATAAAAGTTCTCCATGACGAAACGCTTCTGCTTGCCGGCCCAAAGGGCAAAGTCTGAGCGCGAGGTGAGAAACAGATCGTTTTCAACGAACTGCACACCAAACTCTTGCAGCTGCGCAAACTGCTTGAACGACGAAGGCTCTGCGCAAACAATCGGCAACCCGCCAAACGCTTTGCGCGCGGCGGTCAATCCGTGAATTGTGGTTTCGGCTTTTAGGTAGCGAACCGTGAAACCCCTAGCTTCGGCCTCGGCGGCAAAGTGGCGGGCGGCTGAGATCAAGAAAACCAGGCGCTCTTTGTGCCAAGGGCGACCCTCGGTCATGCGCTTACCCTCAACCAAAACCAGCGCGTCTGCGCTCGGCTCGGCCAACTTCATGGCTCCGCGGTCAAAGTTCAAGTGGTCAAAAGGCACATAGACAATGCGCTCAAACTTGGCGGCCATCAGCCCTTGCACTTCTGCGAGCAATACTTGACGTTGGCCCAATCGCGGGCCCACTTCTTGCGCCACTCAAACTTCAGACCGCAGCGCTCGCAGGTCTTGGGTTCGAACCCGTTCTTGGTCTTGGCTACCGGCGGCATAGTTCAACCCTACTTAGACTTGCTCTGATGAAAAGAGAGGATGCCCGTGAAATACATCATCTTTGTGATCGACAGCGCATCAAACTCGGCAGACGGCAACGAGATGGCAGCAATCGATAAGTTCAACGAAATGCTTCAAAACAAAGGCCACTGGATTACCGCCGCGGACATTAACCACGGCGAAGCGGCGACAGTCATCGACAACCGCCCCGATGCCGGCATCATCACCGGAGGTTCTCTTTACTCGTCACCCGAGCACTACAGCGGATTCTGGATTATCGAGGCCGATGACCGCGAAACCGCCCTCTCATTAGCAGCAGCCGGATCTAAAGCCTGCAACCGAAAGGTCGAGCTTCGGCCATATCTCAGATAGGTAAATAAATGAATACAAAAGACTCAGTCGCCCGCTTTCGGTTAGTGCTTCGCGCCGGAGCGCTCGTTTTCGGGCTAAGCGCAATTGCTCTCATAG
>CAZDKF010000199.1:0-1811 GCA_964505955.1 uncultured Rhodoluna sp.
ATCGAGCCGGTCACCATCACCGATCACGGGCGCAAGACCGTCACCATCATGGATGCCGAACTGGCCAAGCTTGCCCTGCAGGTGCTCGAAGATTCTCGCGATGCCGAAGAAGCGATGAAGAGATTGAAGGCCGTAGACGCGGGAGAGCCGACCTTCACTCTTGAAGAACTAGCAGCCGAGCTAGGCATTAATCTTGACGAGCTCTAATTTCAAAATTGTAGTAACCAACCCAGCCAAAAAAGAATTCGCACAACTAGACAAGTCGATTCAAAAGCGAATTACTCTTTCGCTAGCTTTACTTGGTCAAAACCCAAGACCTAGAGGTGCCAGAAAAGTTGTAGCACCAGAACCACTGCTGAGAATTCGCGTCGGCGATTATCGGGTTATCTACGCGGTTAGAGATCAAGAGCTTTTGATTCTAGTGGTCAGTATTGGGCATCGCAAAGATGTTTATCGCAAACTCAACTAACAGCTTTTATTTGATTTTGTTGCTCCACGCGCTGAACGACTGAACGTTTCCTGCGTGAGGTTTCTTGAGCCACAAATACGGGTGTAACTCTGCCACGTTTTCAAACTTTGCGAAGCTTGGCACCGGCGCATAAGTCACTGAAACATCGTTATCTTTTGCAAAGTCGTAGGGATTTCCGAGATAAACAGTCAAACTTCTGCGAGTCGCTAAATCTTTCAAAGTTTCGAGATAGAAGTGAATGCGTTTCGATGAGAGTTGAAGTTTGGCGAGCGCATCCCGATTAAAAACAAACACCACCGGCAGCTCGGGGTTAGCAACGAGCGCGGGGTCGGCATCGCCAAGCGAATCAATTGTCAGAAGCACAAACTTCGGTTGAGCCTTCGAGACAACCGAGGCTGGGCCAGTGGTTGCAGCAAGATTAGGGTCACTGGCTAGCAGATCCAGCGGTTGCGTGCGGCCGAGCTGATTTTCATCGGGAAACTCTTGAATCGGGCAGTTCTTTTTGAGCGGGCATTTAAAGCAAAGACCAGGCGCACGCTTCTCAACCTGCCAGCGGGCAAAGCCGTAGGGTTTGCCAGCCGACCCTACAGTCCACTGCCAGCCCAGCAGATTGGCGGCCCTTGAACCATCCAAAAGGTTTTGATACATGCGCTCTTGCCCGTGCAGCCAGCCCCTGCCGTTGCGAACCGTCCAGTGCGAAGCCAGCCACATGCGGGTCTGGTTCACTAACCAGCCATCTTCTTCGAGTTCGCCAACCACCAGATCGATGCATGCCATGTCGCGATTCCAGCCGTCGCCGGGCGTATCCCAGACTTGTTCAAATTTGAGATTCGCAAACATCGCCTTGCCTACTCGGGCATAGAGATGGCGAGCGTATTCCTGCCAGAGCAACTCGTCGCGATACTTTTCGCAATCTTTGGGTGGGGCATGTTCAACGGCATCCCAGACCTGTTTCAACGTCAGCAGGTTGTGGCGAATGTAAGGCGAAAGAACCGTTGCACCGCGACGGTTGACTGGCAGAACCTCAGAACGGTCTGATGCATAGCGGCGAATGTCGAGATTTTCGAGCGCGCGGTTTGCAGCAGTTTGGCCACCTCGAATGCTGCTTATGCCGCCGCCAGAGTGAAGACCCGAGAAATGTTTTTCAAGAAGCGCAGTTGCGTCTTCGGTGACGTCGATTTGTATTTGGGTCATCGAAGCTAGTCGGCTAAGCGCAATTTGTCTTGCTTCAGCAACCTGATACCGTGCACGACGGTCACGACAAACATGATGGCAACAATCGCGAATGCGCTTACTGACGCCACGGGTGGCAACTCGAAAGAAATAATCAATTGGCGCACGT
>CAZDKF010000200.1:0-1792 GCA_964505955.1 uncultured Rhodoluna sp.
CAGCATTGCCAGAACAGCTCGCACACCCCTTGATTTTGCAGTGATCGCAGCATGCGGTGCTCTTCTGATTGTTCACTTTCTCTGGGCGGTGACCCCGGTTTGATAAGCCTCAAGAATTTCACCTTCACCTACAAAAATGGCGATGAAGCCAAGCTGAATCGCGCGAGCGTTGATATAAGAGCCGGCCAATTCGTTCTGGTCTGCGGAGCAACCGGCAGCGGCAAGTCAACTATGTTGAAAGCACTTGTCGGGCTGATTCCGCACTTCAGCGGTGGGACGGCAAGCGGTATTCGCACCGTTGATGGTCAAGATTTCAGTCGAGCAATGCCCCACGAGACCGCCCACCTGATTGGTTATGTGAATCAGCAACCCGAAGGTGCATTCGTTGCAGACACTGTGCTCGAAGAGTTGGCCTTTGCTCTTGAGCAACTTGCCATCGGTCGCGACGAGATGATTCGACGTGTTGATGCGGCACTGGCGGCAACGGGTCTAAGCGAGTTGCGCAACCGAAAACTCATCGAACTTTCGGGCGGTCAACAGCAAAGGGTGGCCATCGCTGCAGCACTGAGCGCTGGGCAAAAGATTCTGGTGCTAGATGAACCAACTTCAGCGCTAGACCCAGTGGCAGCAAAAGAGCTTCTCGAATTTGTCTGGAACCTCAGTCGCTCAGAAGGTATTACCGTCATTGTTGCCGAACATCGAATCGAGAGACTTATCGGTTTAGTCGACTCTGTGATCATCGTGAACAACGACGGCACAGTTTCACAGGGTGAGCCCCAAACCCAACTCGCCAAATTCAAATTTGTGCCGCCGCTGATTGAGATGGCGCACCAACTGGCCTGGCCGAAGGTTTTGCTGAGCATCGAGCAAGCAGCTGAAGAGTTCGTGCGTTCTGCCCCGCACACCCCAAAGCGCATCGCCCACCTGCCGCTGGGTGCTGAAGTTCTAAACGCCGAGCGAGTGACCGTTGACTACGGCTCTCTGCGGGCCGTCGATTCCGTTTCTCTTTCGGCAAAGGCCGGTGAGGTCATTGCGGTCATGGGTGAGAACGGCTCTGGCAAGACTTCGCTGCTTTGGGCGCTTCAGGGCACGGGTAGCCGAGGCGAGGGCAGCATCTCTGTGGCTGGACAAGACCCCTCGGTGCTGAGCGCGACCGAGAGACTTTCAGTTGTGGCGATGGTGCCGCAGCAGGCCGCTGACCTGCTCTTTTTGCCCAATCTGGGCGATGAACTTGATGAGGCCGATGAGGTTGCCGAAGCAAAGTCGGCTTCAACGAGTCAGTTGTTCGAGCAGTTCAGCGGCCGAATCGATCCGTCGATTCATCCGAGAGATTTGAGCAGCGGGCAGCAACTCTCACTTGTTCTTGCCATGCAGCTGGTCAAGAATGCGAGCCTAGTTCTCTTGGATGAGCCCACTCGCGGCCTCGACTATGCGGCGAAAAGGCAGGTTGCCCAGGTTTTGCGAAACCTGGCCTCGGCGGGCAAGGCTGTGATTTTCGCTTCGCACGATGTTGAGTTCATCGCGCAATCTGCAGACCGAGTAATTCAACTTGAAGCCGGCAAGGTCATTGCCGATCAATCGGTTGAAATCGCACTTGAATATCGTGCCGACAATTCGCTTGCCAGCCAGGTTGCGCAAATCACCAAATTGCCTGGAGTGATTGCTTTGCAGCAGGTGGTGGCAAATGACTAAACAGCCGCTGCTTTCTAAAGTCTCAATTGCCGTAGCCGCACTTGCTTCGATTTCGATGTTTGCCTGGCCGCTGCTAATCGCAACCGATAGCCAAAACGAG
>CAZDKF010000201.1:0-1777 GCA_964505955.1 uncultured Rhodoluna sp.
CTCGAGCATGGTTTCTTCAGACTCTTTGCTCACGTAGGCCTCAAGTTGGGCAAGAGCTATGAAATTGTCGCTGAGTTCTTTTCCTTCGATTGATTCTTCGATGCCCTTGTAGGCACCTCGAAAAAGGGTGAAGTAGAAATCGGTGATGTTCGTTTTTGTGTAGGCGTCTTGCAACGCTTTGTTGAAGTTCTCGCAGGCTAACTTCTCATTGCGTAATTCTTGGGCTGGTTTTTCAACGGTTCCCAAATAAACTGTTCCGGCGACAAGCGCAACGCCAAGCACTGAAACGGCAATAACTGTGTCTGCCCAACCCCACTTGTATTTTTTCTTTGGCTGCTTGCTTGTCATGGGTTCAAGATTACCTAGTCGATTGTGCCTCTGGCTTTGTCGAGAGAGAATAAACGGGTGACATTCGACCGTGATGACCTCGACGAGGTCGATGAGGCTGCAGAGCTCTGGGGCGGCGGCCCGTCCGAGCTGACTTTCGCTGGCTCACGGCACATCCCGTTCTATAAATTCACCTACTTTGCTGACCGGCTCGACCTGCGCAGGGTGGGTTACGAACTAGATAAGTTCGAGGCGCTTTTTGATCTCATGGATGATGCCCGCACCAGCCAGGCCATTCGCATCAACCGACTTTTGCACCTGCCGAGCGGCCCAAACGAGACTGTTCGCGGTGGCAACGTGCTCTGGCAACCCGGGCGCGCGAGAGAGATCGAGTTTCGGGTGATGGAGGTTCTGCACCAGTTTGGCCTCTCGATTGTGCCGACGACCCTGCGTCGCATACTTGGTCAGAGCTTCAACCGCGGTGAGATGAATGCCTTCGAAATCGACCTGATTGACGTGTTCTACTGGGCTGCGCTGGCGCAAGTTGCCCGCGACTACGTGTGGCGAGACCAACGGCTTGAGGAGTGGTGCGAGTATCTCGAGTATCCGGTGCGGGGAACCTTCGGCCCAGAGGCGGTTCGTTCGGCCGCTTGACTCTATGTCAGAGGGTGCCTGTACAAATAGAAAGTAAGGGCGAGGGTGCTCGGTAGGAGTTTTCCCCCTTTTTCAACTCCGCCCCTTTCGTCGTTTGACCGAGCACCCCGACCCCGCCCTTGCGGGAGGTAGCAATGAAATACACCCGAACAGACACCAATATCCGGTTCAACACCCGCATCGACTCGGTTTTCATTGAAAGAACCGAAGGTGGATACAAAATCCATGCCGATGGCGACGACCGCGAAGCCATCTACTTTCTTGGCGAACACCAGACCGCAGCAGTTGCTGAAGCACTTGGAATGCAAGACGAAGCTAACTTTCTCGACTTGGTAGAGAACGCCATAAAAGCTGGAAAACAGAACGAAGTCTTTAGCGCGGCGATTAAAGATGCCAAGACGGAGTTCTTCTGGATGAACATGGAACAAATCGATCGCTATCTCATCGGCGGCGAACAGCCTGGAGAAATCGAGAAAGACTGAAGAGAGGCGCTGATAACCAGCGCCCCTCCCCGTATCACCTAGATAGCGTCGCCGACTCGAACAAAGAAACGCCCGTCGAGTGTCGCTAGGTCTTTTGGCTCGGTTTTTGTCAGCTCAAAGTACCTGGCCAAATCGTTCAGAGGCCAACGCAATTCGCCTTTCTTGAGTGACACTTTAGGCAACATTCCCCAGCGACCCTGCGCGTCAGGCACCACGAATTCGATGTTCTGTTCGAACGCCCTAGACCAGGCTTTCTTTTGAGCATCGGTTAGCTGAGAGCTTTGCTTGTCGAAGAACGCCAGTAACTCGCGAAC
>CAZDKF010000202.1:0-1765 GCA_964505955.1 uncultured Rhodoluna sp.
AAGTGGTGCGAGTGAAACCAGCACGGCAATGATTGCCAACCCAAGCAAGAGAGTTGGAGGTCGCTGCCGCATTGAATTGCTCAAGATTTAGTCGGTCAGTCTCGCGTCGCGAATCAATTCGAGAGTTTGCGCCAGAGTCGAAAGCGCGCTCAGATCGATGTTTGGCGCAGCAATCTGGTCGAGTGCCGGCAGTCCATCGCGAGCTGCGAGACCAGTGAGTGAATACTCGGCGGTTTTATTCACGAAGAAGTTTTGTGCCGTTGACCCGAGCAGCCACTTGGCAAAAGTCTTTGCCTCTGGCTTGTCGCTGAGCACACCAACACCGGCAACGTTGATCAGGTTGCCGACATCGCCAGCTTCGAACCAAGCCATCTTCGAGATCATCTTGTCTTCGCCAACCTCGGCAGCTCGCTCATACCAGTAGTAGTGATTGATAAGCCCGGCAGAAACCTGTCCGCTCTCAACGGCCTCGAGAATTTGCGAGTTCTTTTCAAACAAGACCGCATTGGTTTTCATCGCGGTCAACCACTTCGCAGTGGCAGACTCGCCAGCCAAAATGCGCATGGCCGTAACAGACGACTGAAACGAAGCGTTGGTTGGTGCAATGCCAATCTTGCCCTTGAACTTGGGGTCGGCTAAGTCGAAAATCGATTTTGGTACATCTTTCGTTGCTAGCAGCTCAGGGTTGTATGAGAGCACTCGACTTCGACCCGAGACACCAATCCAGGTGCCGTCGACAGCGCGGTACTTAGAATCAACCAGACCGGTGGTCTCATCATCGAGTTTTTTGAAGGCCCCGGCTTCACTAATTGCGCCGAGTGCACCGGCGTCTTGAGAGAAGAAGACATCGGCCTTCACGTTGCTGCCCTCTTCAAGAATTTGGGCAGCAAGCGAGGCTGAGTCAGAGTAGCGAACCTCTACACCAATTCCTGTTTCGGCGGTAAATTGCTCAAACAGCGACGCGACTAGTTCTTCTGAACGACCCGAATAGATCGTGATGGTTTGCTCACCTGTAGCGGTTGATTCCCTTGCGCATCCTGCTAGTGATGTGGCTGCAATTGCAGCTATGAGCAGTGTTGCACCGACTTTTAGGGCGCGCTTAAACGTGTTCACTTAGATTCCTTCAGTTTCGAACTGGATATTCATTCCAGCCGTCTGGTTAGCGCAATTGCGCTACTAAGAATCTATGCCAGCGCGCCGAAATCGACAAGATGCAATGAGAGGAGAGCTAGTCGCCGCTCGAAGAGCCGTCTGATCCAGAGTCAGAAGAATCAGAGTCACCGCTGTTCTCAGCTGCCGGTGTTTCGGTTGACTCTTCGCCTCGCTCGGCGTCATCCTCGTAAAGATCTGCCCACTTGTCTTCGTATTCAGACTCGTCGTTAGTGGTGGTGCCGATTTCGCGTTCAAGCGCGTTTAGGTCGGTGTTCGGGCTGAAGTACTTCAGCTCGCGAGCGACCTTGGTGTTCTTAGCTTTTTGACGGCCACGCCCCATGGCGAGCCCCCTTAATCTCTTAGTGATCTAGAAACCTTGCGGCACCTAGGGAAACCTATGAATTCTGCCGTTGATTGTAGCAGGGCTAAGCAAGCGATGCAGCCAGCATTACCGCAAGCATGGGGATAAACAGGTTGCCCGCCATCGTGATAAGTGCCTGGAAGAGTCGACCGCGGTGATAGAAATCGAAGCAAGCCTTCATCGCGGTTGAGAAGGTCGATAGCCCACCGGCAAAGCCAATACTTGCGATGGTGACGAGGTCCAGCGATAGAT
>CAZDKF010000203.1:0-1721 GCA_964505955.1 uncultured Rhodoluna sp.
CAAGGCCGAGATCGGGGTTCCGCCCTGGGGTGTCTTCGCGCAGGGCAGTTCGACGACCTTTGGCGCGACATACGGCCAGGCCAGCATCGTCGTCTCGCTCATCGTGCTGATGGCCTGGATTCCATTGAAGGTCAAGCCGGGCATCGGCTCGATTCTGAACGCTATCTGCATCGGTCTGTTTGCCGACGTCTGGATGCCCTATGTGCCGCATTTCGAGGGATATTTAGCCAATTTGGCCATGTTTTTGCTCGGCATGGCCACCGTGGCCTTTGCCACAGGGATGTACATCAGCGCCAATCTAGGAAGCGGGCCGCGTGACGGGCTAATGCTGGGCACCCAGCGGGTGCTCAAGTGGCCGCTCTGGGCGGTTCGAACCATGTATGAGGGCACCGTGTTGACAATCGGCTGGTTCATGGGCGGTCAGGTGCGCGAGGGAACCCTGATTTTTGCGCTCTGCATCGGCTACCTAATGCAGGCGTCTCTCAAATTCTTCAAATACCAGAAGTAGCCACATGGAGCCGAATCAACACCGAGAAACCGCCAGGGTGCTTCTAGTAGACCCGCAGCGGCGCGTTTTCTTGCTCAAGACCCACTTTGACCCCGAAGTTCAGCTGCCACCACGCTGGATAACACCCGGCGGAGGCATAGATAAGGGCGAAACACCGCGTGAGGCCGCCGTACGGGAGTTATTCGAGGAAACCGGACTCAGAGTCACTGAGGATGATCTAGGCGAGCAGATCTGGCAACAATCGGGCACCTGGCACTGGGGTGACTCGGTCAACTCAAACACCTACGTGGACCATTTCTTTCGTCTCAATGTTGAAGGTCTCGAGCTGGATGATTCAGCTTGGACCGACGACGAACGCCGCGACATTCTCGAGTTTCGCTGGTGGAACGTGAACGATCTGAGCAGTGAATTTGTCGGGCCGCACGGGCTGGTGGAGTTTCTGATTGGCCATCTGGGGTAGGCAACCAGCGATAGACCCTCTGCGCAACTCAAACCCTTTCGCCGATAATGAACATTATGTCAAGTAGTCAATATTTGGACCCCAGGTGCACTTCCCCTGCTGGGCTATGGCTGAAGTGAGATCTGCTGACGGGCTGTTTGCGCAATCAGGCTTGCGACGCGCTCATCCAAGCAGAGAGTTTTTGCGCTGCGGCACCCGAGTCGAGAGCTTCAAATGCACGCTCGAGCTGAAGCTCAAATTGCCGATCGAGGTCTTGTTGCGACTCGATAGCCTGCTTCGAGAGTTCGTAGGAGACTAATCCCCCGGCGGCGTTTAGAGCCACAACCTCACGGATGGCTTGGCTAGCCGAACCCTTTGGTTCATGGAACAGTCTCAGGGCAATCTCGGCGTTCTGCTGCGCTTGCCCGCCGAGCAAATCTGCCAATTCGACCTTTTTTAGACCAAATTTGGCCGGATTTAGCTCGAAATTGCGCACCACTCCCCCTTGAACCAGCCAAATATCGCTGTTTGCCGTGGTTGTGAGCTCATCCAGGCCGTCTGAACCCCTGAAAACGAGAGCATTTCGGCCGCGTGCGGCCAGCTCTGCGGCCATTAGCGGTGCGATAGTACGGCTGGGGACACCGAGAGAGGTAGCCACTGGCTGAGCGGGATTAGCCAGCGGCCCCAAGAAATTAAAGGTGGTTGGCACCCCGAGTGCCTCGCGTATTGGGGCAACGTGGCGCATCGCAGGGTGAAATACGGGTGCAAAGAAGA
>CAZDKF010000204.1:0-550 GCA_964505955.1 uncultured Rhodoluna sp.
ATCTCGGGTTCGTTTACGAGACCTCGAGCGATGGTAAGACGGCGCTTCATGCCGCCCGAGAGTTGATCGACTTTCACATCGCGCTTCTCGGTGAGTTGTGCGAACTCGAGAAGCTCTTCGACCTTCTTTTTCAAGAAGGCACGCGAGAGACCGAAGTAACGGCCGTAGATATAGAGGTTCTCCCAGGCCTTGAGCTCGCCATCGTGGTTGTCTTGCTGCGGCACCACACCGAGGTGGGCGCGAATCTCTGGGCCATGCTTGTTTGGGTCTTTGCCGAGAATGGTCAGGTCGCCGCCGGTGCGCTGAGAGGTCGAGGCAATCATGCGCATTGTGGTCGACTTGCCTGCCCCGTTTGGGCCGAGCAGGCCGAAAGACTCGCCCTTCTTGACCTCGAAGTCGATGCCGTCGACGGCCACGAAGTCGTCGTATTTCTTGGTGAGCCCGCGCGCGATAATCATCGGGGCTTCGGTCTTTTTAGCCAATTGCTTGCTTTCGTCGTTGAATCACTAAATCTTTGGCCCAGCCGGGCAGCTTTTCAGGATAACCCATG
>CAZDKF010000204.1:560-1721 GCA_964505955.1 uncultured Rhodoluna sp.
CGCGATAATCATCGGGGCTTCGGTTTTTTTAGCCCATAGCTTGCTTTCGTCGTTGAATCTTGCATTTCTCAAATCTTTGGCCGGTCAGGGCAGCTTTTCAGGATAACCCATGAGAACGGGTTGTTAGCCTAGGTGCATGCCCAATCTCACTGCAGTCGCGTCGCGACCGGGCAACACCCGTGTCACCGGCAAGGAGCAGTTTTACACTCCAGACGCGCTTGCCCGTGAATTGTTCACGGATGTCGCCGGGGTCGTGCCGAACCTCGCCGAGCGCGTAATCATCGAGCCGGCCGGCGGCACCGGGGCATTCATCAAGGCGGCAAAGAAGTTCGGTGTGGCTGGCGTCGTGAGCTTCGACATCGAACCGAAGCATGCCGGCATCTCGGCAGAAGATTTTCTGCAGGCAGACATCGAGGTCAGAAAGGCCGTGACCATTTCGAACCCGCCTTTTGGTCGCAACAACTCGCTCTCGATTCCGTTCTTCAACAAAGCGGCCGAGCACAGCGACTACATCTGTTTCATCGTGCCGCGCTCGTGGCGCAAGTGGTCGGTTATCAACCGTCTCGATCAGCGCTTTCACCTGGTCTTCGACAAAGACATTCAGATTGATTATGTTGACGACAATGGCGATGAACTTTCAACCAAGAACCGTCTCGCGACCTGCTTTCAGATCTGGCAGAAGCGCAGGGTCGCCCGCCCGATTGTGAGCGTGGTCGACAACGAGTTCATCAAGAAGGTCAAGCCGATTGATGCCGATGTTTCACTCACAATTTTCGGTTTCAATTGCGGTCGAGTTCGCACCGAATTCAAACGCGAACCTAACTCGACTCAGATGTTTTTGAAGCTGCAGCATCCGAGGGCTCTTGAGGCGTTGCAGTCTGTCGACTTTTCGCGCTTCTTCAAGAACACGGCATACACCGAGGCGTTGTCTTTGCAAGAGATAAATTTCCTGTTGAATGAATACCTGATTGGCGAAGGCCAACTGAAGGAGAACAGATGAGCATGATGGGTGGCGGCCGAGGCCGCAGACCGGGATCGGCGCCCTACAAGGGCCCGAAGGCGAAGTTCAGCCAATTGCTGCCCTACCTTGGCGAGCACAAGGGCGCACTCTGGGTCGCCGTAGCGCTTTCGATTATTGGTGCTGCCATCAGCCTTGCCCAG
>CAZDKF010000205.1:0-1661 GCA_964505955.1 uncultured Rhodoluna sp.
CTGCGGGCAACACGGGTGCCTTGATGGCTGTAGCCCGTTATTTGCTGAAAACGATTATATCTCACCCTGGCTACTTATCGTTGGCGCCGTATCAATCTGGGCAGCTTGGGGATACACAGGAGGTAAAAAACCGTATGGCTATTTTGGATTTGGTGAACTCTCTGTTTTTATCTTTTTTGGTTTGGTAGCCACAGTTGGTAGCTACTACATTCAAACCGAGCAATTTAAATGGCAAATATTTTTACTCGCTATGCCAGTTGGCACTCTCTCCTGCGCGATCTTAGTGATTAATAATCTACGTGATCTGCCACAAGATATGTTGGTTGGCAAGCGAACTATGGCTGTTCGAATTGGTGAGAAAAACACGCGGGTATTTTTCATATTTTTATTAGTCATTGCTCAGCTGACCGCCCTAGCAGCAACAGAAATTAGTGGATTGGCTTTGCTCACTCTTGTTTGTTCCCCGATAACTTATCGTGTGGGTAAACAAGTTTTAAATGGCGCAGTTGAAGCCGAGCTAATCGAAGTGCTTTCTAGAACTGCAAAATTGCAGTTACTTATGGCAATTTTATTGGCCACTGCATTAACAATCTAAATTGGCTAAACTAAGCACATGATTAAGTACCTGGTTGTATTCGCCATAATTCTTGACATCTATACATTAATCGATTGTGCTATGACGCCACAAGAAAAAGTACGTCGATTTCCAAAATGGGCTTGGTTGTTAATAATAATTCTTACTGGATTTATTGGCGATATTGCTTGGTTCATAGCAGGCAGACCAAGAAAGCCACGTCCAAATCGTGGTGGCAGAGGCAGAATCATTCCGCCAGATGATGATCCGGATTTCTTAAGAAAGTTATAAACCAGAGTATGTATGTCGGCCAGTGCCCCATACATTTACGTAGATGTAGTTAAACAAGAAGGTTGATCCAGCTAACAAACACAGCCATGCAGCTTTTCTTCCGCGCCAACCAATTGTCACTCGGGCGTGTAAATAAGCAGCGTATGCAACCCAAGTTATAAATGCCCAAGTCTCTTTTGGATCCCAGCCCCAGTAACGACCCCAGGCAGCTTCTGCCCAGATTGCACCGGCAATAACTGAAAATGTCCAAAGCGGAAATACCAATGCAACTAATCGGTATGAAAGATTATCTAAAGCTTCTAAGGTAGGTAATTTCTCTGCCCAAACTGGGCGCAACCCTTTTTGCTCATATCTATCTAATATCAAGTAGGTTGCTGCAATGCAGTTTGCAAGAAGAAATACTCCACCAGAGATAATTGCGGCTGAAACATGTATTACTAACCAAGGTGATTTTAAAGCAGGCATAAGTGGTGCACTTGGCCGATAAAGCAAAGTAACTGCTGTTCCTAAGGTTAGTAGGACTGAAAGTGCGACTGGTAAGCCCAACCAACGTAATTTATATTTCTTTAAAGCAAATAAATATGCCGCGCTAAAAGCTAACGCACCAGTTATAGAAAACTCATACATATTGCCCCATGGCACTCTATTTGCAGAAACCCCTCTAAAAACTACGCCAGGCAGCAGAAGCAAAAATCCTAAAACCATAAATGCTGAGGCGAGCCTGCCAATTCGATCAGTTCGCGAGAAATCAAGCTTTGTTTTCTTTACTGAAATAACTGCAGCTTTAACTGACCAT
>CAZDKF010000206.1:0-1657 GCA_964505955.1 uncultured Rhodoluna sp.
ATCGAGAGGATGGTTCGCACCGGCGAGCCGGTCAAAATTTCGCGCAGCACCTGACTCGAGGTTGATTCGTTCTCGACCTTTTCTTCTTTCACTTTCGACTTACTCATGCGGCAACACCAGCCATCATCTTTCCTAGGGTTTCGCGTGACACGTTTGCGTCAACAATTCCCACAATTTTTCCGCGATACATAACGGCAATTCGATCGGCAAGAGCAAGCACTTCATCGAGTTCGGTTGAGATCAGCAAGACGGCCTTGCCCTCGTCGCGTTCGGCAACAATGCGCTCATGGATGAACTCAATCGAACCCACGTCAACGCCACGAGTGGGTTGCGACACAATCAGCAACTTCACCTCTCGGCTAAGTTCGCGGGCAACGACAACCTTCTGTTGGTTTCCGCCAGAGAGCTTCTGGGCCTGGGTGCTGGCCGAAGGTGTGCGCACATCAAAGGCCTTGATGAGCTGCTTGGCGATTCGATCACGGCTAGCAAAGTCAATGGCCACACCCTTGGCAAAAGGCTTGCCGTAAGAGCCATTCAGCATGAGGTTTTCTGCAATGTCGAACTCACCCACCAGACCGTCTTTCTTGCGGTCTTCTGGCACATAACCGATGCCGGCTTCAAGTCGCTGGCGAACCGACTGATTGTCGACGTAAACATCGTTGAGTGCGATTGCTCCGCGACCCTTAACCACATGACGCAAGCCGAGCAAGGCTTCGGCAAGTTCGGTTTGACCGTTGCCCTGCACGCCAGCAATCGCAAATACTTCGCCGGCCCGAACGTTAAAAGAGACGCCATCGACTGCCAGCTGCTTGCGATCATCTTCAACATGAATGTCTTCGACGCGCAAAACCAAGTCGCCACCCTGTTTAGCGGAGGACTTGTTGACTTTGAGGTCGACTTCACGGCCGACCATCATGGTGGCAAGTTCGCCAGCGGTGCTGGTTGGCTTGGCCTGGCCGACAACCTTGCCCTGACGAATCACGGTGATTTTGTCTGAGACGGCTTGAACTTCACGCAGCTTGTGAGTGATGAAAATGATTGAGGTTCCGGCGGCAGCAAGGTCGCGCATAATCTGCATGAGCTCGTCGGTCTCCTGCGGAGTAAGCACAGCGGTCGGTTCGTCGAGAACCAATATTTTTGCATCGCGAATGAGCGACTTGATGATTTCTACTCGCTGTTGAGCGCCGACCGGCAAGTCAGAAACTAGCGCGTCCGGGTCAACGTCGAAACCAAAGCGATCTGAAAGGGCGCGAACTTTTTTGCGTGCGGCCTCTAGATCTAAGACGCCAAGTTTTTTGGTTGGCTCGTTTCCAAGCACCACATTTTCGGCAACCGTAAAAACTGGAATCAGCATGAAGTGCTGGTGAACCATTCCGATGCCGGCGGCCATCGCATCGCCAGGACCCTTGAAGTTTTGTTCAACTCCGTCGAGCAGAATCTTGCCCTCGTCTGCTTGGTAAAGGCCGTAGAGCACATTCATGAGTGTGCTATTGCCTGCACCGTTCTCACCGAGCAGTGCGTGAATTTCGCCGGGTTCAACAACTAGGTCGATGCGGTCGTTGGCAACCAATGTGCCAAAGCGCTTGGTAACCTGGCGCAACTCGAGCTTCATGCCACTCCTTTGTAGGTCCACTACAAATCTAACCGACCTTTAAAG
>CAZDKF010000207.1:0-1649 GCA_964505955.1 uncultured Rhodoluna sp.
AGGCGCAATCCGTCGAATGCCTGCGGGCTGGTGACCTCGTGAACCAGGTGCAGGTCGATGTAGAGAAGGTCTGGAGCGCCGTCTTCGCCCTTGGCGACCAGGTGCGAGTTCCACACCTTTTCGGCCAGAGTCAGCGGCTTTTTGCTCATTGGCCAAGTTTACCCGTGCCCTTTTCGCCACGGATGGGTAGATTTCGGGCAACAGGGATAGTCTGTTGCGGTGAGCCAAACCGCCAAACAGCCCGATATTCAGGCAATTCAGCGCAGAACCGTGCGGGTTTTGACCGCTGGCCAGGTTTTTAGCGGCTTTGGGCTGGGTTCGACCCTCTCGATTGGCTCGCTTTTGGCCAAAGAACTCAGTGGAACGTCTGCCTGGGCCGGTGCCGCAGCCACCTTCTCAACCCTCGGAGCAGCCGCCTGGGCAATTCCGTTGGCTCGACGTGCCTATGCGAAAGGCAGGCGTGTGGCCCTTGCCACGGGCGCTGCCATCGCCATTTCGGGTGCAAGCCTGATCATCGCGGCCACCGCGCTCAAGTTCTTTCCACTTCTGCTTGTCGCCCTGTTCTTGCTTGGCGCGGGTTCGGCCACAGGTCTTCAGGCTCGCTTCGCAGCTACCGATTTGCCCGCATCGAAGACAACAGGCCGCGATCTTTCGATAGTGGTGTGGGCCACAACCGTTGGAGCCGTGGTTGGCCCCAATCTTTTCGGCCCAGGCGAAGCTCTCGGTGCACTAATCGGGCTGCCCGAAATGACCGGGCCGTTTTTCGTGACGATTCTTTCTCAGATAACAGCAACCTGCATTTTTTGGTTTGGCCTTCGACCAGACCCCTTGCAAACGGCACAAAAACTGGGCGATGCAAAGGCTGCGAAACCGAAACTTTCGATCGGCACGGCGATTCAAACTCTGCGCGAGTATCCGAGAGCGGCATACGCGGTAGCAACCATCGCACTTAGCCACATGGTTATGGTTTCGGTTATGTCGATGACACCCGCCCACCTCGAACAACACGGCGCAAGTTTGGTTGTGGTCGGTTTCACCATCAGCATTCACATTGCGGGCATGTATGCGTTCAGCCCAATCTTCGGAATCTTGTCTGACAAGATCGGCCAGATTCAAACCGTGATTCTCGGTCAAGCAATTTATGTTGCAGCCCTCTTGTTTGCGGGCATCGGCATGGATAACCAGCAGAGCGTCTTGCTCGGACTTTTTTTGATAGGCCTCGGCTGGAGCGCGGCAACGGTGTCTGCAGCTGCGTTGCTAACCACAACTCTGCCGCGCGAGCAAAAGACCAACGTGCAGGGTCTGAGCGATTCGCTGATGAACCTATCCGGGGCACTTGGCGGAGCGGTAGCGGGTTCAATCATGGCTGCGCTGATGTTTGTGGGGCTCAACATGGCTGCGATGGTGCCGGTGAGTGTGATTCTGATACTGACCGGGTTGACTCTGCTTCGCAGTCGACGCGAGAAGGTAGCGGCGGCCAAAGCCGACGAGGTGCCCGCAGTGCTAAGCACCACCTATTTGGAATAGAACCTTAAATGCAACTCGCTCCCGAGAATTAATCATCGAGAGCGAATTTGTGACCCCAGCGGGATTCGAACCCGCGCTACTGCCGTGAGAGGGCAGCGTCCTAGGCCGCTAAACGATGGGGC
>CAZDKF010000208.1:0-325 GCA_964505955.1 uncultured Rhodoluna sp.
AAGTTTTGATGGTCGGCGTGGTTCTGGCGCTAATTCTGCGAGGAGCATTCATTCTCGTCGGCGCTGCGCTAATCGAGTCGTTCAGCTTCATTTTCTATGTCTTCGGCGCTTTTCTTCTCTACACCGCCTGGCACCAGGCGTTCAGATCGCACAGCGACGAAGAAGAGTCGGAAAGCAAACTTATTCTCTGGCTACGCAAGCGAGTAGAGGTTTCGAAGGACTTCGACGGAGCGAAGATTCGCACGCTAGTGAATGGCAAGAAGATTTTCACCCCGATGCTAATTGTTTTTGTGGCAATTGCGGCAACCGACGTCATGTTTGCCTT
>CAZDKF010000208.1:335-1644 GCA_964505955.1 uncultured Rhodoluna sp.
GAATATATTGCCGCACTTCGAGGGAGAGCAATTCTGGGTCTACAAGAATGGTGTCCGTTTCTTCACACCCTTGTTTGTGGTGGTCATCATGATTGGTATTACCGACATCATTTTTGCTGTCGATAGTATCCCGGCGATTTTCGCGATCACCGAAGATCCGTTCATTGTGTTTACCGCGAACGTGTTTGCTCTCATGGGACTTCGCCAGCTTTACTTCTTGCTGGGCGGCTTGCTAGACCGTCTC
Organism: uncultured Rhodoluna sp.; assembly: GCA_964505955.1. Classification (GTDB taxonomy): domain Bacteria; phylum Actinomycetota; class Actinomycetes; order Actinomycetales; family Microbacteriaceae; genus Rhodoluna. The sequence goes on from CAZDKF010000208.1 coordinate 580, forward strand.
GAATACCTGAAGTATGGAATCGCCTTCATTCTGGCCTTTATCGGCGTCAAGTTGGTGGCTCACGCAATGCACGTAAACGAGTTGCCGTTTATCAACGGCGGCGAGCACATCGAGTGGGCACCAGAGATTCCAACCACGGTTTCGCTAGGCGTGATAGTCGCCTCGATTGCGATTGCGGCAGGTGCAAGCGTCATTGCAGCACGCTACAAAGAAAAGCAGTCAGCGAACTAGAGCCGGTTTAGCCGAGCAAACTCTTCATCTGCTTGTAGATGATGTTTGCCGCCATAACCGGGTTCAAGCGACTCAACCGATCCATGAATGTGGCGTCTGAGCCAATCGTGATTCTCGGCTTGTTCTCTTCGATAGCGTCGATCATTGCCCTAGCGGCCATACCAGCATCGGCTGCCTTGAACTGGCTCGCAGCTTGGTCTGCGTTTGCCGGCAGCGCGATTCCCGAGTTCTGGGCGATGTTGGTGGCAATTGCGCCCGGAAACACAATTGTGACACCGACATAGGTGTCGAGCAATTCAGAGCGCAGACCCTCTGTAAAAAGCTTGAGCGCAGCCTTTGACGCCCCGTAAACACTCTGGCCCGGCACAGGTGCGTAAGCACCCATAGAAGACACGTTCAAGATGTGTGCCTCGCTGCGCTTGAGCAAGCCCGGCAAGAAAGCCTTCACCAGCATTAGCGGGCCGGTGAAGTTCACGTTCATCACGTGAGCGGCATCCTCGAGTTTCAGTTCATTGATTTTCACAAACGGCTGGATGATGCCGGCGTTGTTGATTAGGCAATCTGCCGCACCAAGTTTCTTGGTGATGTCAGCCGGAAGCTTTGCAACCTTGATCGGGTCGGTGATGTCAGCGACAAAAGTTTCGACCCTTCCGCCGAGTGCTGTCGCGAGAGCCTTGGTCTCGGCAAGTGTATCTTTGCGCATGTCGATAGCGGCGACGCTTGCTCCGCGGCGAACCAGTTCGAGAGTTAGCTCACGACCCATTCCGCTGCCAGCTCCAGTTACAACGACAACTTTTTTGTTGACCTTCATGAGTTCTCTCTCTTAGCTCGTTG
>CAZDKF010000209.1:0-1622 GCA_964505955.1 uncultured Rhodoluna sp.
CGCAGACTTGGCCAACGTGCTGAACGAGGCGGCGCTCTTGACCGCTCGCCAGAACGAAAAGCAGATCACCGCTGCGACCCTCGACGAGGCTATCGACCGCGTAATTGGCGGGCCACAGAAGAAGTCGCGCCTGATGCAAGACCGCGAGCGTCTAAACACCGCCTACCACGAGGCTGGTCACGCACTCGTGGCTGCAGCCATGAACGACAGCGACCCGGTTACCAAGGTCACCATTTTGCCTCGAGGTCGCGCGCTCGGTTACACCATGGCGCTTCCGCTCGAAGACCGCTACTCGGTTTCTCGCAACCAGCTGCTCGACCAGATTGCATACGCAATGGGTGGCCGCCTTGCTGAAGAAATCGTCTTCCACGATCCAACCACCGGTGCATCGAACGACTTCGAGAAGGCAACTTCAATCGCTCGCCAGATGGTTACCCAATATGGTTTCAGCAACGCAATCGGCGCTGTGAGCTATGGCAACGGCGGTGAAGTTTTCATCGGCCGCGACATGGCACAGGCACGCGACTACAGCGAAGCAACTGCTCAGGCCATTGATGCAGAGGTTCGTGCGATTGTTGAAGCTGCGCACAACGATGCATACAAAGCGCTTACGCTAAACCGAAAGATTCTTGACGCACTGGCTAAGGAATTGATGGAGCGCGAAACTCTTAACCAAGATGAGATTGCGGTTCTATTCAAAAACGTCAAGAAGATTCCAAAGCGACGCATGTGGCTTTCGAGCAAGATGCGCCCGGCATCTAAGCAGGGTCCAATTGCAATTCCTTCTAAGGGTTCGACCGCTGCAAAACAGACTGCTGCGAAGAAAGCTGCCGCTGCCGAAAAAGCTGCGAAGCCTGCAACAAAGCGCGCCACTAAAACCCGCTCTGCAACTAAGAAGAAGTAGTCGATGGTAGACCAGCATCGCATCGAAGCGGCTGTCGTCGAATTGCTTTTGGCAATCGGCGAAGATCCGCAGCGAAGCGACCTGTTGGCCACTCCAAAGAAAGTTGCAGAGGCTTACGCAATTTTTTTCAACGGCATCGGTGTTGAACCCACAGAAGCTCTCGGCGACACTATTGCGGCAGAGCACAACGAAGTTGTAATTCTCAAGGACATCGAATTTGTTTCGATGTGCGAACACCACCTGCTGCCATTCACGGGCGTCGCCCACATCGCATACCTGCCGGCCGGGCGCGTGGTTGGACTGGGGCGTCTGCCAAAAGTCGTTGAAATACTGGCTTCTAGGCCACAGCTGCAAGAGAACCTAACCGCCCAAATTGCCGACGCCATCGAATCAGGAACAGGCTCTCGCGGCGTGGTTGTGGTTGTCGAAGCCAGGCATCACTGCGTGGTGTCACGCGGTGCTCGCCAGCCAGAAGCCAACACGATCACCATGGCGGCCAGAGGCGAGTATGCCGAACCGGTTGCTCGCGCTGAAGTTATGGCACTGATTTCGAAATAGCCATGGCATTCAATCGTCCGCTAGTAATGGGTGTGCTGAATGCCACCCCCGATTCGTTTAGCGACGGCAGTCAGTTTTCTGCAGAAGATGATGCCCTAAATCACGCACGACTTTTGATTGCCGCGTCAGCAAACATCATCGACGTCGGCGGTGAATCGAC
>CAZDKF010000210.1:0-1570 GCA_964505955.1 uncultured Rhodoluna sp.
AATCGGCCCGGAGCAAAAGGTTGCGCTCCTTGATTCCTTCGGTGTTGACGCACTCGTCACCCTCGAGTTCGATGACCTACTCGCCAAACTCTCGCCAGAAGAATTCGTACAAAACGTTCTGGTAGAGCGCCTTCACGCCAAGTTCGTTGTCGTCGGTCACGGATTTCGCTTCGGTGCAAACGGCGAGGGAGACTGCAACTTGCTCGCCGAACTCGCCCAAAAGTACGGTTTCGAATTCAAAGAGGTCGAAAAGTTTGAAGTCGATGGTGCCGTCGTTTCGGCAACGAGCGTTCGACAGTTACTTGATCTCGGCGACGTGGTTGGTGCCGCAAAACTCTTGGGTCGCCCACACGTCACCACGGGCGAGGTTGAGCACGGCCTCAAGATCGGTCGCACAATCGGTTTTCCAACGGCAAACATCTCGCGCGATTGCGAAGGCTATCTTCCGCTCGATGGCGTCTATGCCGGTTGGATGCACGTCGACGGCGAAAAGATGCCGACCGCTATCTCGATAGGCATAAACGAAACCTTCCAGGCGGTGCCTCGATTGGCCGAGGCTTTCGTGCTAGATCGCAAAGACCTCGACCTCTATGGCAAGACCGTCGACCTCGAATACGTGGGTTTCGTGCGGCCAGCAGCCAAATTCAACGGGGTAGAAGATCTGGTCATCTCAATCAATAACGACATCGCCAAAATTCGAGTGCTTCTTGGCATTGGGGCTGGCAACTAGCCAATTCTTGGTCTAGAGTAGTGAGGTTGCCGTGTATCGGCCGCGGATCAAGAGAGCCAAAACATCCCGTTTTGTGCGCCGCGCAGCAAGAACTGAAGGAGCAAAACTATGGCATTAGATGCAGCCGTAAAGACCGCGATTATCAATGAGTACGCAACTCACCCGGGCGACACTGGTTCTCCTGAGGTTCAGATTGCTGTTCTCAGCAGGCGAATCAAAGACCTAACCGAGCACCTAAAAGACCACAAGCACGACCACCACAGCCGTCGTGGCCTCTTGATCTTGGTTGGTCAGCGTCGCCGCTTGCTTGGCTACCTGCAGAAGGTAGACATTGAGCGCTACCGTAACCTAATCGAAAGACTAGGACTGCGCCGCTAATCGCGTAAATCTTTCAAAAATCGCCCAGGGCATGCTCTGGGCGATTTTGCTATCTCGATGCCCTAGGCAAATGTCGGGCGCGCTGGTAGCCTAGAACCAGAGCGCTACGGCATGTTTTTCTGATCTCCGGTTGAAGCTCTTGAGAACCAGCTGGTGCAAACCAAGGCTCAAGGTTTTTTACTGCAGATCAGTTACCGAAAATCTTCGGGGCATCCCTCAAAGTGTGGGCAAGTTAGCTTGCCATGGCGTTCTCGCACGCAACAAGTCATCCGTGATTTGTGGCGCGCACGAGGATAAAGAGGAGGACCCGAGTGGGTCACGAAATAGAAACAATGAGCGGAACTCAGTATGAGACCGCAGTTATCGACAACGGAAAGTACGGAAAGCGAACCATTCGCTTCGAGACTGGCCGTCTAGCTCAGCAGGCACAGGGTGCGGCGAGCGTTTACATTGACGAAGAGA
>CAZDKF010000211.1:0-563 GCA_964505955.1 uncultured Rhodoluna sp.
TCGGCAACTGGCTCAAGATCGGAATCTCGATGCGGTTGAAGGTGCCCGGAAAGTTGAGTCCGGCGTTGTCTTGACTAATCACCTGCGAATACAAGAAGTTGGTGACACCGATTACCAGCACGTTCAAGAGCACACCGATGATGATTTGGTCGACGAGATACTTGATTGAAAGCGAAGCGAGAACAGTCGAAAGCAAGGCTGCGCCAACCATGGCTGCAATCACGCCAACCCACAGCGAACCGGTGATGCTGCCGATTACCGCGGCAAGAAATGCGCCGGTGAGCAACTGACCTTCGATTGCGATGTTGACCACACCAACGCGCTCACTCATGATGCCACCCATGCCGCCGAGAATGATTGGCAGCGCGAGCACCAGTGTGTTGCCGAGCAAGAAGCCAACCGGAACATCTGCGCCTGAGGCTAGCCAACCGAGCAAAGCGACAATCGCTACCAAACCGTAGACAATCGCAAACATCTGAGGCACACGCTTTTTTGTCACGCCAAACCAAAGCGATGCAATTGTGATTAGCACCATAATTGCATCGGTTGAATAACCAAGCACG
>CAZDKF010000211.1:573-946 GCA_964505955.1 uncultured Rhodoluna sp.
GCTAAATCGGGCAGAGCGATAAACGAGTGACTCTCGGTGATCTGAAACGTAACGTCTTTGGTTGGCCCGAGAATTGCAAAGAACACAAACGAGAAAAGCGTGACAACAGCCATAACGATTGGAGCCTTCAGACTCTTCTTCTGCTCGGCCTGCGAGAACATGCCGGGGGTTACTTCGATGCGCGACATTAGTTGCTCGCCTTCTGCTCGGTTGAAGCACTGCCCTTGCCAAGACGAGCGGCAATCCACTCAGAAATTGGCTTGCGCTTTGGTGGCTGAGGCAATCTAAACAACGCACGGATAAGTGGTGGCGCTGCAATGAACATCACGATCAGCGCTTGAACCACGTGCAGAATCTCAGGGGCAACACCGAC
>CAZDKF010000211.1:956-1551 GCA_964505955.1 uncultured Rhodoluna sp.
ATTGCTGGGCCACCGGCTTTGAAAGCGCCGAACAGCAAGCCGGCGGCAAAGATTCCGCCAGCTCGTGAACCACCCAGCAGGGCAACCGTGATGGCGTCGAAACCGATGTTGGCGTGAATCGACGGGGTGACGCCACCAACAGCCGTTAGGCCCTGGTTTGCGCCCGCCAAGCCTGCAAACGCAGCCGAGGCTGCCATGGCCCAGACGAAGGTTCGCTCGACCCTGATGCCTGCCGCGCGGGCAGCGTTGGCGTTGAAACCCACCATTCTGAAGCGGTAGCCGATGGTTGAGCGCTCCATGAGCCACCAGTAGAAGAAGGTGGCACCGATTGCGATTATCAGACCCCAGTTGAGGCGGTACTGGTCGGTGAAGAGGTTTGGCAAGACTGCCGTCTCGAGAGCCGGGTCGGCCTTAGGTGTGCCGCCGCCGTCTTTTTCGAGCAGCAGGCCAGGCGTGCGCAAGAAGAATGAGAACAGGTTAAGAGCCACGTAGTTCAACATGATTGTCACGATGACTTCGTGAGCGCCGGTTCGAGCTTTCAAGAACCCAACTATCGCTCCGTAGGCGGCCGCGAACATCACGGCAACGATTACGG
>CAZDKF010000212.1:0-1538 GCA_964505955.1 uncultured Rhodoluna sp.
CAACGCTGCGTACTCGGTCTTGCCGTTGATCTCATCTGAGATAAGACCCATCGCAATGCCGGCTACTGGTGCACGAAGTGGCACACCTGCGCTTAGCAATGCAAGAGTCGAAGCACAAACAGAACCCATTGAGGTCGAACCGTTTGAACCAAGAGCCTCTGAAACCTGACGAATTGCATATGGGAACTCGTCACGAGCAGGAAGCACTGGAACAAGCGCACGCTCTGCCAACGCACCGTGACCAATTTCACGACGCTTTGGAGTGCCAACACGACCGGTCTCACCGGTTGAGTAAGGCGGGAAGTTGTAGTTGTGCATGTAGCGCTTGCTTGTCACAGGTGAAAGAGCATCGATCTGCTGCTCCATCTTCAACATGTTCAAAGTGGTGATACCCATGATCTGAGTCTCGCCACGCTCGAAGATTGCAGAACCGTGCACGCGAGGTACAACGTGAATTTCTGCGGTGATCGGGCGAATGTCTCGAAGACCGCGGCCATCCATGCGAACACCCTCTTTGAGAACGCGGGTGCGAACAATTTTCTTGGTTACAGACTTGTAAGCGGCAGAGAACTGTCCCATAACGGTCTCGTCGAACTGCGCAGCCATCTTTGCCTTGGTTGCTTCCTTTAGAACGTCGTCGGCATCCTGGCGCGCGGTCTTCTCGGCAATCTGGTAAACCTTTGAAAGTTCATCCGCAGCGGCAGCGTAAACGGCGTTGTACATCTCGTCGCCGTATGGCAAGAACACCGGATACTCAGCGGTTGGCTTTGCGGCCTTCGCTGCTAGTCGCGCCTGAGCTTCAACCAGTTCCTTGATGAAAGGCTTTGCAGCCTCAAGACCTTCTGAAACCACAGACTCTGAAGGCGCGGTTGCGCCTTCGTTCTTGATTAGGTTCCAAGCATTCTCTGAAGCCTCAGCCTCAACCATCATGATTGCAACGTCTTCGACGCCGTTTTCGACGATTACGCGACCGGCAACAACCATGTCGAACACTGAGCGCTCAAGCTGTGAGTGCTTCGGGAATGCAACCCACTGGCCATCGATAAGCGCAACACGCACTCCACCGATTGGGCCAGAGAATGGCAAGCCAGCGAGCTGAGTTGACATCGAAGCTGCGTTGATTGCGACTACGTCGTACATCTCATCTGGCTCGCTTGCTAGAACCGAAACGACGTTCTGAATCTCGTTGCGAAGACCGTCAACGAATGACGGGCGCAACGGGCGGTCGATTAGGCGGCAGGTAAGAATTGCCTCGGTCGATGGGCGACCTTCACGACGAAAGAAGCTTCCAGGAATTCTTCCGGCTGCATACATGCGCTCTTCGACGTCGATGGTTAGCGGAAAAAAGTCAAATTGGTCTTTCGGCTGCTTGCTTGCAGTGGTAGCCGAGAACAACATGGTCTCTTCGTCGATGTAAACGGTAGCTGAACCCTGTGCCTGCTGTGCCAGGCGACCGGTCTCGAAGCGAATTGTTCGCTTTCCATACTTACCGTTGTCGATAATTGCGTTCTCATACTGAGTTCCGCTCATTGTTTCTA
>CAZDKF010000213.1:0-1530 GCA_964505955.1 uncultured Rhodoluna sp.
AGTTAAACTTCCTCAAGGGGCTAGTTTTGTATCAGCTTCTAATTTAGGCGTTGCAGCCGCCGCCGCTCAAAATAAGCCCGGCAGCAATAACGAAGATTGCTGCGAGGGGACTGCGACGTGAGTTCTTTAGAGTTTTTCTCATTCTGTTACTCGTTTGCTCCAACTGTCTATTTCAGAACGTAGATGATTAGGAAAAGGCCGATCCAAACAACATCGACGAAATGCCAGTAGTAGGAGACAACGATGGCTCCGGTGGCCTCATAGTGGCCAAACTTCTTGGCCGCGAATGTGCGACCGATGATCAGAAGAAACGCGATTAGACCGCCGGTTACGTGCAAGGCGTGAAAGCCAGTTGTGATGTAGAAAGCGCTGCCGTATGAGTCTGAACTCAGCGAAACTCCGTCAGACATCAAAACCGCGTATTCCCATACCTGACCAGCAACGAAGACCGCTCCCAGCACGTAAGAAATCATGAACCACTCGACCATGCCCCACTTGGTAGGTGACATGCCGGTTGCGCGTGGCTGCATGCGTTCAGCAGCAAATACGCCGAATTGGGCCGTAAACGACGACGCAACCAGAATCAGGGTGTTTACCAGCGCGAATGGAACGTTGAGGTGCGAGGTTCCTTCTTCCCAAAGTGCGGGGGAGTTTGCGCGAAGGCTGAAATACATGGCAAAAAGCGCTGCGAAGAACATCACCTCGCTGCCGAGCCACACAATTGTGCCAACAGAAGTTGCACTTGGGCGAGTGATTGGGGGAGAAGAAAAAGCCGCGGTAGACATGCCTTAATGCTAACCCACGTTCAATTGAAATCTGGCTCATTAGCGCGAATTTGCTTGGATTTTCGGCAATAAACTTGTGCGCATGACCGATTCGATTACCTGGCCGACTATCTTGGCGAAGTTGCTCGCCAAGAAAAACTTAAGTCGCGATGAAGCCGGCTGGGCGATGTCTCAAATCATGGATGGCGAATCTTCTGAAGCCGAGATCGGCGCATTTATGATGGCGCTTCGCAGCAAGGGTGAGACGGTTGAAGAACTCTCTGGCCTCGTTGATGTGATGCTTGAAAAATCGGTTGTGCTCGATACGGGCTCAGATGCAATCGACATAGTGGGCACCGGTGGCGACATGATCGGCACCGTAAACATTTCAACCATGGCTTCGATTGTTGCTGCGGCCGCTGGTGTTGGTGTCATGAAGCACGGCAGCAGATCGGCCTCTGGAAAGACCGGCTCTGCCGAGATGCTCGAGGTTTTGGGAATCAGGCTTGACCTGTCGCCGCAGCGCGTAGCCGAGGTCTACAGGGCGGCAGGCATAACTTTCTTTTTCGCACCGGTGTTCCACCCAGCGATGCGTCACGTGGCCCCGGTTCGCAAAGCGCTCGGGGTGCCGACAACCTTCAACTTTCTCGGTCCGCTGGCTAACCCCGCCCAGCCGGTAGCCACGTCGCTAGGGGTCGCCAACCCGCAGATTGCACCGCTGATGGCCGCCGAACTGGCCGCGCGAGGCAGAAAAGCCCTAGTTTTC
>CAZDKF010000214.1:0-1522 GCA_964505955.1 uncultured Rhodoluna sp.
GGCTTTCTGGCTTGCCAGTGATTTTGTCAACCGGAATGGCGAACCTCGAAGAAATCGAGAAGGCACTCAAGTTCATTGCCGTTGGCCTTGCAGTTTCGAGCGGAGTCTTTGAAGTGCAAACTTTGCCGACTGCAGAAAACCGTGAGCGCGCTTGGCAAGATGCGCGCGTTCAGCAAATCTTGCGCGACAAAGTGACTATTTTGCATTGCACAACTCAATATCCGGCTGAGCTCGACATTTTGAACCTCAAGGCAATCAATGTCATTGCCGAGCGTTTCGGTTTGCCTGTGGGTTACAGCGATCACTCGAGCGGCACGTTGGCATCTGTGGTTGCGGTTTCGCTCGGTGCAACCGTGATTGAGAAGCACTTCACGCTTGATAAGACCTTGGATGGCCCCGACCACATGGCGTCACTCGACCCATACGAGTTGAAGTCGCTCGTCTCGCAGATTCGCGACACAACGGTTGCTCTCGGCGAAGCGGTGAAGGAGTGCCAGCCGATCGAAGTTTCTAACCGTGCAGCGGTTCGTCGCTCGCTGGTTGCCAAGAACCCGATTGCCGCGGGTGCCGTGATTCGCGAGGCCGACCTCGAGTGCCGCCGCCCAGGTGCCGGCCGCACCAGCTTTGACTTCTACGAAGTAGTTGGCACGACCGCCGACAAAGACTATGAAGTTGGCGACTACGTTGCGTGAAGCTAAGGGAATTTGGGCACCCCAGCTTCTCATGGTTGGCGCAGGCGGGCATGCCAGGGTTCTGCAAGAACTGCTGTTAGAGGCCGGGCACGAGCTGGCCGGCTACGTTGCTCCGAGTTCTGAAGGAATTTCGCTGAGCCTGATAAGTGAGGCCGGCGGGTTGCGACACTTCACCGATCAGGAGGCCTTAGAGCTAAATCCAGAGTCCGTCTTGCTGATTAACGGTGTTGGTTCGTCGTCTGACCCTGGGCTCCGGATCACAGTTTTCGAAAAGTTCAAGGAAGCGGGTTTCAACTTCTTGCAGGTGTCTGCCCAAACTTCTCACGTAAGCAACAGTGCATCGCTCGCTGAAGGTGTCCAAGTGATGCAGATGGCTGTCGTACACTCAGACGCGAAAATCGATGACAACACAATTGTGAATACCGGTGCAATTGTTGAGCATCACAACGTTATTGGAGCTCACTGCCACATCGCAATCGGAGCCGTTTTGGCGGGAAACGTAACCGTCGGCGATCGCACTCACATCGGTGCAAACGCAACAATTTTGCAGGGCGTAACAATCGGCTCGAACTGTATCATTGGCGCAGGCGCGTGATTGGCCACGGCCGCTTGTTGAGTGCCTGCGTGATGGGAGTAAGCTGAAAGCCGTTCAGGATCTCAAACCGCTGTTGTTGGCGCTCCACCGTCAGGGCATCGACATGCCCGGGCCCTATTTCGATACGATGGTGGCGGACTATCTGCTGAACCCGAATCGCCGCGCCCATACCCTGGAAGCCATTGCCATGGACCTGCTGAGTTATCAGCTCGGCACCAGCGCAAGCGAAGAAACG
>CAZDKF010000215.1:0-1515 GCA_964505955.1 uncultured Rhodoluna sp.
CATGGCCGGAAAATTGAACGGGCTGATGATGCCAACAACACCGAGTGCCTGGCGAGTTGAATAGACGTCGACTCCGGTTGAGGCGTTCTCTGTGTAGAAGCCCTTCAGCAGGTGCGGCATGCCGCAGGCAAACTCGACCACTTCTTGACCGCGAGTGATTTCGCCGAGGGCATCAGACAATACTTTGCCGTGCTCACTCGTGATGATCTCTGCGAGCTCTGGTTTGCGCTCGTTGAGCAGCTCGCGAAACTTGAACAAAATCTGCTGACGCTTCGCCTGCGGAACATCTTTCCAACTCGCAAAGGCAGCTTTCGCCGCGGCAACGGCCGAGTTGATCTCTGCCTCATTCGCGAGCGCAACCTGCTTGGTAATCACTCCGAGCGCTGGGTCATAGACGGGTGCGGTTCGCCCCGAGTTGCTTGCGACATGCTTGTCGGCAATCCAGTGCCCAACGATTGGCTGATTCATTTCTTTGCCTTCTTTGCGATTTTGGCTGCTTTTTGTAATTCGATTTCGGCGAGGCGAACCCGAATGAGTTTCTTCACGAGAGCCTTAGGCAGCGGCTTGTCGACAGCAAACTGCATGCTCCCCTTCGACACCGCGTATCCAGCCAACTCGTCTTTAAGTTGAACAAAAACGTTGCTGCTATAGGGCGACCAGTTGATGTGGTTCTTGAACGGAGCGATGCACACGAAGCACCAACCATCCTTGAGAAAAGCTGGCATGCCGTATTTGATTGTCTGATCTGCATCGGGGACGACTTCGAGAATGCGCCGGCGCATCTCCTCAAGGGTCGACCGCTTCGGCTCTTCGACTGTCGCGAAGAACTTATCGATCTCAGACTTTGGCATGGCTCAAGGTTGCCACAATTTGCTGGGGCTTAAATCATTAGTGCCAGGATTGCGCCGGCGGCGATGAGCCCCAGAACGTCGGCACCAGCCTCAATAATCCAAACTTTAGAACCCTGCTGACCGAAGAGTCGATGTGGCAACGAAGCGGCCGCAGCCACGACACCGAGTGCAAAACCAACCAGCGCGCCACCAATCAAGGTCAAGCCCGCCTCGAAGACGAGAAGATACAGAACCGTAGCCTGCGCCAAAGCTGCCGCGAAACTACTGCCGAATAGGCGAACAAGCTCGCCGAAACTGGTGTTTTCATCTTCGGGTTTGGTGGGCGCTTTGCCCATCGCTTTCCACCACACCGGATAAAAAGTTTTCGGACCAAACCAAATTGCCTGAATCATGAAGATGGCAAGCGTGCCCAGGGCTAGAGCCAGCCAGTTAATTGTGAAATTTTCCATGATGAAAGCCTAAACAATGAGGCATTCAGTGTGGTTGTGAGAAACTTGCATTCGATAGGGGTCAGATGAAGCGATTTGATTTAAAGCTCGGCATCAGAAACATGTGGTTTTGGTTGTTTCTCACCACCACAGTGTTTCAGGTTTTTCGTGGCTCTCTAATTGACACCATTATTTTTGGCTTGGGCACTCTAATGGTCTTTCTCAGTGCCGCCAAC
>CAZDKF010000216.1:0-1504 GCA_964505955.1 uncultured Rhodoluna sp.
AAACTCGCCGCCGGAAAAACTTCTGTCGCAGAGTGCCCCGCCGTTGTCGCTGAAATCTGGGATACCTGCGAAGAGGGGCAGAAACGCACCGACGGCTGGTTCAGTGCATTTGCTCCTGACCACACTTTTGATCCGAGCGGGCTTGTAAAAACCTGGGCGGCAAAGCGTGCCGCCGATTCTTTGGTCGCCTCTGGCGTGACCGACTTCACGCTGAATGCGGGTGGTGATGTCTACATCTCGGATGCTGCCAGCGCAGAATTCGATTGGCGAATCGGGCTTTCTAAACCTGTTTCTATTGCCTCGGATAAAGCTGGCACGCTTACGGTCATCGACCTGAAAGGCACAGAGTTTAGGGCGGCCGCCACAAGTGGCTCTGCAGAACGAGGCAACCACATTTGGAACCCGAAGTCGGCCGGTCGTGAATTTGCCACCGAGTTGCTTCAGATAACTGTGGTTGCTCGAGATTTGGTTGAGGCCGATGTTTGGGCGACAGCCGCCTTCGCGCAGGGTCTGACCTCGATGGCCAGAATTGAAGCAAACGAGCATCTAGAGGCCATATGCATTCTGGCCGACGGTCAGATCGCCGCAACCACCGGCTTTGCCGCCCTTATTGCCAGAGACTAGGCGCTGACTCTTTCACTCTCGGCAACAGCGAGCTCTTGGCCCAGTCGGCTACCCACTTTGGCAACACTGGCCGCTCACCGCCAAAGTCGATGGCCTCGAGCACCTCGGCAGGGCTCACGATTCCACGCGGATTCTTGAGAAAGCGAATGCGCACAATGGCGCGGGCATAGATCTCGCCCTTCACGACGAAACGCTGCTCAAAATAGAAGGCTTCGTCATCCCAGCCGATGACCTTGGTTTCGAGGTCAAAGAGTTGCCAAGGTGTCAGCGACTTTCTAAAGGTGATGTTCGAAGCCACAACCACCGGATACCACTTGCGCGCTTTCCACTGCGGCCAAAGATTGCTTCGCATTGCCTGGTCATAGCGACCGATGTCGAGCAGTGTGAGAAAGATGCCGTTGTTCATGTGCATGTAGATGTCGAGATCGGTTGGCCAAACTCTGAAGGTTCGAGTTGCAACCGCACCGAGTTCAAGTTTTGAACGCGAGCGCCAAGACAGCGACTGCCAAAGCAGTCGTAACCACATATTCAATTGGCGATTACCAGATGGTTACGCGCTGCTCAGGGTCAAGCCACAACTTGTCTCCAGGCTTTACATCAAATGCCTCGTAGAACGAATCAAGGTTGCGAACAATCTGGTTGCAACGGAATTCGTTTGGTGAGTGCGGGTCGGTTGCCAAGCGCTGAATCACAATCTCGTCGCGACCCTTTCCACGCCATGCCTGACCCCATGACAAGAACAAACGTTGCGCGCCGGTGTAACCGTCGATCACTTCTGGTTCTTTGCCGTTCAAAGAATTCATGTATGCCTTGTAAGCGATTGATCGACCACCGAGGTCACCGATGTTTTCACCGATTGTGAGTTCACCGTTTACCTTGT